>NZ_DAMBSA010000015.1:0-7713 GCF_032054795.1 Pantoea sp. CTOTU49201 | reverse complement strand
CATGGTCAATGCTGGTGATGATGACATTTACTATCACGCTGTTCCTTAAGGATATAAAAAAACGCGTGCATATTGCGCAGTAAGTCATGTCAATTCATTGCGCCTATTAATGAATTTTCCTCATAGGCGCAATGTCATTTCAGGCCATTATCTTCACAATCCCTTCCGCTAACATGGACGTATTCGATCTCTCTGGAATTCAACATGGATCACGCCTCAACGCGTACGCAGTCCTTTACCGTCAAATCGAGCGGTTTGCCGTTTATCCTCATTCTGAGTACGTTGATGGCGATCACCTCGCTATCCACGGACATCTATCTGCCCGCCATGCCGATCATGGCGCGCGAGCTGCATGGCGATGCGGAACTCACCATCACCGGTTTTCTTATCGGCTTCTGTATTGCCCAGCTGATTTGGGGGCCGCTAAGCGACCACTTTGGCCGTAAAGCGCCGCTGTTTATTGGGCTGACGCTGTTTGTCATCGGCTCAGCGGGTTGTGCGCTCTCCACTGACATTACCCACATCGTGTTCTGGCGTGTGTTTCAGGCGCTGGGTGCTTGTACCGGACCGATGCTGGCGCGCGCCATGATTCGCGATCTGTTTGGCCGCACGCGTGCCGCGCAGATGCTCTCGACGCTGATGGTAATTATGGCGATTGCGCCGATTGCCGGGCCGCTGTTGGGCGGGCAGATGATCCGCGTGACATCCTGGCATGCCATCTTCTGGCTTTTGGCGGCCATCGGCGGCGTGATGTTGATGTTGATTTGCTGGTTGCCGGAAACCTTGCCGCCGGAGAAACGGGTGAAAGCCTCGCTGCCAGGCGCGTTTCGCAACTATTTCGCACTGCTGAAAAATCGCCATTTCATGCGGTTTACCCTGTGCGTGGCGTTCTATTACGTCGCCGCTTATGCCTTCATTACCGGTTCGCCTTTTGTCTACATCTCTTACTTTGGCATCGATGCGCAGCACTATGGCTGGCTGTTTGCGGTCAACGTGGTGGGTTTGATGGCGGTCAGCATGGTCAACCGACGTTTGGTGCATCGCTATCCGCTTGAGTCGCTGCTGAAGTTTGCCGTGTTAACCGCCACCGTGGCGGCGCTGATCCTCGCGCTCTGCACCAAACTGCAGCTCGGCGGCATCGTGATGATCATTCTCTCGGTGTTCGTGTTCTTCTCGATGAACGGCATCATCGCCGCCACTTCAACAGCGGCAGCGATGGATGCGGTGCCGAATATGGCGGGTTCCGCCTCGGCGCTGATTGGCTCGCTGCAATACGGCAGCGGCATCATCTCGTCGTTGCTGCTGGCGCTGTTAAGCGACGGCACGCCGTGGACCATGGGCTGGATTATCGTGCTGTTTACCGTGGCGAGCGCGGTGATGGCGATCAGCGCCGCCACGGCAAAGTCGCAAGCTTAAATGTTCTGGTCGAAGAACGGATCGAGTTGGCTCATCGCTTCATCGACATAACGTGGCACCCAGTACGTCTCGATGTGGGTTGCGCCTGCGATGAGATAGAGCCTTTTGTTGGCGGTTCCGCTGGCTTTGCTAAAGGCGCTTTGCGTCATGTAGAGCGAATCAGCTTTGCTGCCCGCCATCATCAGCAGCGGCTGGTTGATCAGCTCCATGTTGCTTTGCGCATCAAAGCGCATCAACTCCAGCAGGCTGCTGGTGGTGTAGCGGAACGTTGAGTTCGGATGGGCGTGGGTTTTCCAGTAATAGGCGTAGCCCTGGCGATAGAGATCGAACGGCAGTTTGGCGATCTGTTCATCGGTCAGATTGGCGTCGCCGGAGTAGCTGACTTCGCCGCTGGACGCTTCTTTGCTGCGCGCCTCAGTGGCGGCACGCAGGCGATCCTGAATAGTGGCGATCTGGGAATCCTGATAGCCGTTGCGGCGCACGCGCCCGGAATCGAACATGCTCAAGGTTGCCAGTGCTTTGAACCGTTTATCCGTCTGGGCCGCTTTCAGCGAGTAACCGCCGCCGCCGCAGATGCCGAGCAGGCCCATGCGCTCAGCATCGACGCCGGGATAGCGGCTGAGGTAATCGGCCATGCCGTGAATATCTTCAATGCGGTTAGCCGGAATATCCACGCTGCGTGGCATGCCACCGCTTGCACCCTGATAGGCAGCATCGGCGGTGATAGTGATGTAACCGTGTTCGGCCAGTCGTTGTGCGTACAAACCGGCCACTTGCTCTTTCACGCCGCCGTTAGGATGCGCGACCACAATCGCGGGATATTTTTTTGCCGGGTCGTAATGGGCGGGCGTGTAAACGTTGGCGGCGATTTGCAAGCCGTGCAGATCGTATTTCACAGGATGGATGTTGACCTTGCCCGTCACGTTTTGCGTAATCGCGCCGTCATAAACCAGCGTGAAAGGGTTTTGTCGGTAATCAGCGGCCTGTGCGCTGCCGGAAATTGCCGTGATCAGCAGGGCATGAATTGCAGTGAGTTTCATCTTCGCTCCCGGAAAAAAGTAGTGGCCTGAATAGTGGCCATGCACGGCAGCTTAAGGTGCGCGGGCTGACAGCATCATGACCAGAACATAACAACCTTGTCAGTTTCATCCGGGCAGGCTGACAGCGCTGTCAGCAACTTGTCAGCTTGCTGTTGGTGAGCGACGCGCAACATAACGTTCAACGCTGTAAACAAAGGAAGCCCCAGCTATGCGCTTATTGTTGGTTGAAGACGAAGAGAAAACCTCCACGTACCTGAGCCGCGCGCTGGGTGAATCGGGGTTTACCGTGGATGTCTCAGCCGACGGCGCGGAAGGGCTGCACTTTGCGCTCGAGTTTGATTACGACGCGGTGATCCTCGACGTGATGCTGCCGGGCATTGACGGTTATCGCGTGCTGGAAGGCATTCGCAGCAGCAAACAAACGCCGGTGTTGATGCTGTCGGCGCGGGGTTCGGTGGATGAGCGGGTAAAAGGATTGCGGCTCGGGGCAGATGATTATCTGCCCAAGCCTTTTTCGCTGATTGAACTGGTGGCGCGCATCCAGGCGCTGGTGCGGCGTCGCGCCACCGATGGCGCTGACATCACGCAACTGCAAATCCACGATCTGCATCTCGATCTGCTGGCGCGCCGGGTATTCCGCCAAGGCAATCGGCTGGAGCTGACTGCCAAAGAGTTCGCGCTGCTCAGTTTGCTGGCGCGGCATCAGGGCGAAATTTTGTCGAAGATGATGATCGCTGAACAGGTGTGGGACATGAATTTCGACAGCGACGCCAACGTGGTGGAAGTGGCGATTAAGCGTCTTCGCGGCAAAATCGACGCACCTTTCGCGGTCAAACTGCTGCATACAGTGCGCGGCATGGGCTACGTGCTGGAAGTGCGGGAGGATCAGCATGTTTAAAGGTTCGATCTCGGCGCGGCTGGCGCTGATGTTTGTTATCAGCATGGTGCTGATCGTCTCGACGATTGGCCTGCTGCTGCGCAGTTCGCTGCATGATTCGCTGCAAAAGCAAATGCACAACGAACTGCAGTTTCGTGAATCGTTGATGAGCCCGTGGATCAGCGCGCGCAGCTCGCCTGAAGGCTGCCCGGCGCTGGCCAGCAAGTTCACTGATTTAACCAGCGCGGAAGGTGAGCGCGTGCGTTACTGGATTTTGAGTGACGATGCGCATTTCAGCGTTGGCGGTGCGCCGCCGCTCGGCGTGCGTTGGGATGCCTTGCAGGAAGGCTTCAATAAAGTACCGGGCGCGACCGATGAGGCCTGCTCGCTGTTTCTGCTGGTGAAAACCATTGCCGCGCATGGCGAGCGGCCGGCGCTGCGCTATGTGGTGGCCATCGATTCCACGCCTTACATGGGCACGCTGGATGCCTTCACGCGCACGCTGCTGATTATCGCGTTGGTTGGCGTGTTTATTGTGGCGCTGCTCGGTTATGCGATTTCACGCATTGGCCTGCGTCCGGTGGGCGCTTTGAGCCAGCAGGCGCAGCAGCTGGCACCGGGCGATCATGCTCAGCGTCTGAATACCGACAGCTTGCCGGACGAGCTGCAGCCGCTGGCTGCCTCATTTAACGGCGTGCTGGAAAGACAGGCGGTCGCGTGGCGGCAACTGGAGAGTTTTAATGCTGATGTCGCGCACGAGCTGCGCACGCCGCTGACCAATTTGATTGGTCAAACGCAACTGGGCTTAGCGCGCCGCCGCTCGCTGGTGGAGTTGGAGGATTTACTCGGCTCTAATCTGGAAGAGCTGGAACGCATGACCTCCATCGTCAATGACATGCTGTTCCTGTCGCATGCCCATGCGGGTGAACATGCTTCACAGCTGACGCGCGTGTCGCTGCGCGCCGAGACCGCTAAAACCGCTGAATATGTAGAACCCAGTTTCGCTGAAAAGCAGCTGCGATTGCAGATTGACGGCTATGCGCAGGTGCATATCGATCGGCGCTTATTCCATCGCTCGCTGGCGAATCTGCTGGAGAACAGTGCGCGCCATGCCGCGCCACACAGCACCATTACCGTCACGCTGAGTGAATCCTCCACGCAGGCGAGGGTGGCGGTTTCGAATCATGGCGACGCCATCGCGCCTGAGCATCTGCATCGCCTGTTTGAACGCTTTTATCGTGTGGACGCGTCGCGCGCCAAAAGCGACACCCATCATGGGCTGGGATTATCGATTGTGCGTGCGGTGGCGATCATGCATCGCGGTGACGTTTTCGCGCGCAGTGAAGGGGGAATCAACACGTTTGGGCTGACCTTTGCCTTAACGCCCGAACGTAAAGCGCTGTCTGCCGCGCCCGTCGCCTCGCTGAAAACTGACAACATTGTCAGTAACGCGTCAGCCTGACGACATCTGCGCCTCGTTAGAATCGATGCCTCGCCGCATCCATGTTCAACAAAATAGGACACACGGCATGACAGCAAAATCGGCTTATCTGGGGCTAATACTCTCCCTCGCTTTCTCATCGGTTGCCGCCGAGCCAATGGTGCAGATTGCACCGGCAGGCAGCCAATCATCGCTAACCGGTCCGGCGCAAAACTTCACCGGTCAGGTGCGCGTTGATCCGCTGTTTGTGGCGGACAACGACATCAATGCCTCGGCTGCGTATGTCACCTTCGAGCCCGGCGCGCAATCGGCGTGGCATACGCATCCCGCCGGACAACGGCTGATTGTCACCTCCGGCGTGGGCTTAACCCAGCAGGAAGGGCAACCGGTGCAGATCATCCGTGCCGGTGATGTGGTGATCTGCCCGCCAGGCGTCAAGCACTGGCATGGCGCCAGCGCTAACAGTGCGATGACACATATCGCGGTGACCGGCGTGGTGGACGGCAAAAGCGTAACCTGGATGGAGAAAGTGACTGATGAACACTATCGCGCCGATTAAGCAACTCACCTTCGGCATCGTCATGATGTTCGCCTTTAACCTGGCGACCTATGCTGCAACCCAACAAGGAGTGACACCTGCAATGAATGAGTTATCAAATCTGTCCGAGACGCTCTCGGCACGTCAACAAGCCATTCCGCTGATGGCGGCGTTTATGGCAACCAGCAACATGGAAAAACTGGATGCGGCGCTTAATCAGGGGCTGGACGCCGGATTAACGGTAAACGAAGCCAAAGAGATCCTGGTGCAGCTGTATGCCTACACCGGTTTTCCGCGCAGTCTCAACGCGCTGAGCGCGCTGATGAAAGTCACGGAAGCGCGTAAGCAGCGCGGCATCAAGGATGAAATCGGCAAAGAGCCGGCGCAGCCGGTTCCGGTGGGCGATGCGCTGCGTCAGCTGGGCACCGATAACCAGACCAAAATTTCTGGCGCGCCGGTGCAAGGACCACTTTTCGACTTCGCACCGGTGATCAACCAGTTCCTGCAAACCCATCTGTTTGGCGATATTTTTGCCCGTGACAACCTCGACTGGCAAAGCCGCGAGCTGGCCACGGTGGGCGCATTGGCCGCCACGCCGGGAGCAGAATCGCAGCTGCTGTCACATACGCGCACCAGCTTGCGCGTAGGGATCACGCGCGGCCAGTTGCAGCAGCTGGCTGACCTGTTGCGCGCCAATGGGGAAGTTGAGGCGGCGGATCGCGCGGAAAGCGCATTGCAGGCGATATGAGTTAGCTATTCATTACAGAGGAAAGATTTTTGAAAAATTCACTCAAAATCTGCAGCATCTGTCTGCTGGCGACCAGCTTTATCGCCGCCGCACAGGCGCAACCTTTAGTGATTCAGGAACAAGGTAGCTTTACGGCGGGCGGGACGGTGATCACCGCGCCAGGGCAATTCGATGCCAAAAAGCCGCTGGATCCCGCAGGCCAGACCTATCATGGCGATCACGCGGCGGTGTTTTATCAAATTCCACCGCATGCGCATAAATATCCCATCGTTATGCTGCACGGCGCCGGGCAGTTTTCCCGCACCTGGGAAAGCACGCCGGATGGGCGCGAAGGGTTCCAGAACCTCTTTCTGCGACGCGGATTTACCACTTATCTGGTCGATCAGCCGCGTCGCGGTAGCGCCGGTCGCAGCACGGTAGAAAGTACGCTGACACCGAAACCGGATGAGCAGCTGTGGTTCAATCAGTTCCGTCTCGGCGTGTGGCCCACCTTCTTCAAAGGCGTGCAGTTCTCACAGGACAAAGAGGCGCTGAACCAATACTTCCGCCAGATGACGCCCAACACCGGGCCGTTTGACGTCAATGTGATTTCGGATGCGCTGTCCGCCGTGGTCGATAAAAGCGGTCCCGCCATTCTGTTTACCCATTCGCAGGGCGGCGGTCCAGGCTGGTACACCGCGATGAAAAACAGCAAGGTCAAAGCGATAGTCGCCTTTGAACCGGGTAGCGGCTTTGTGTTTCCAGAAAATGAATTACCTCCAGCGATGCCCAGTGCGTTCGATACGCTGAAGGGTGAGCCGGTGGCGCTGGATAAGTTTATGGCACTGACCAAAATTCCTATTCTGATCTTCTATGGCGATAACATTCCGGATAAACCCAGCGCCATGCCAGCGCAGGACAGCTGGCGCGTAAGGCTGGCGATGGCGCGCCAGTGGCGAGATGTGGTGAATAAACACGGTGGCGATGTGCAGGTGATTCACCTGCCGGAAATCGGCATTAAAGGCAACACTCATTTCCCGTTCTCCGACCTGAATAACGTACAGATCGCCGATCAGGTCAGCCAGTTTTTGCAGCAGAAGCATCTGCAATAGCTCATCAGCAGGGTTTATTGATTGATGAATACAACTAATAAACCCTAGCTGATTACCGGGTCTGACCAAATCAATGCTGGGGCGTTATGCTTTTGGAAACTCTCAAAAGGATAACGCCATGCACACTGTAAAACTCAATAACGGCCTCGACATGCCTCTGCTGGGCTTAGGCGTGTTTCAGATGACCGATGCCGCCGAGTGCGAGCGCGCGGTAATCGACGCCATTGAAACCGGCTATCGCCTGATCGATACCGCCGCGTCTTATCAAAACGAAACTCAGGTTGGCAATGCCCTCAAACAGAGCGGCATCGCGCGCGATGAGCTGTTCGTCACCACCAAATTGTGGCTGCAGGACACGAACTATGAAGGTGCTAAAGCGCAGTTTGAGCGTTCACTCAATCGCTTGCAGATGGATTATGTCGATCTCTATCTGATTCACCAGCCGTACGGCGATGTGCACGGCGCGTGGCGGGCGATGGAAGAGTTGCAGCAGGCGGGCAAGATCAAAGCGATTGGTGTCAGCAACTTCCAGCCGGATCGTCTGGCGGATCTCATCGCCTTC
>NZ_DAMBSA010000014.1:15377-24372 GCF_032054795.1 Pantoea sp. CTOTU49201 | reverse complement strand
GGATATGCAGCGTAAACGTATTGCGCTTACCATGCGTCTGGACGAGCAGCCCGGTGAAAGCAATGCGCGCGGCAGCCGCAATGCCAGCAAAGAGACAACGCGTCCGGCAGCCAACAACAAAGGCCGTGGCAAGCCTGCCAGCGCTCCGGCAGGCAACAGCGCCATGGGTGATGCGCTCGCCGCCGCCTTTAAAAAACGTTAAGTTCCTGCCTTAAACACGCGCGGAGACATCCCGTCTCCGCGCGCATACCGCCTTGATAAATCTGCTCGTCCATCTACGCTTTGAAAAAATGACCTGCCGCGTGGCCCTGCGATCCAATGGATATTATCAACGCCTTAATCGATGAGATTTATCACGGCAGCTTTCCGGTCGCGGCACGTGAACGTCTGCTTTCGCACATTCGTGCCGCGCGCGATACGGTAAAACTGCCGCGCAAGGCGCACTGGGATGAGAAAGATGTGGTGCTGATCACTTACGCCGATCAGTTCCGTGAACCCGAACAGCCAACCCTCGCCAGCTTCTCGCGTTTTTATCAGCAGCATCTGCAATCCACTTTCAGCCTGGTGCATTTGCTGCCGTTCTTTCCCTACTCATCGGACGACGGCTTCTCGGTTATCGATTATCACCAGGTCAATCCAATCTGTGGCGACTGGCAGCACATCAGCGCGCTGCACAGCGAAACGCGCCTGATGTTCGATTTTGTCTGCAACCACATGTCGGCACACAGCCGCTGGTTTCAGCACTTTCTGGCGCTGGATCCCGGTTGGGATGATTTCTTTATCAGCATGCCGCCCGCCACCGATCTCAGTGCGGTGACGCGTCCACGCACCTCGCCGCTGCTCACGCCGTTTGCGATGGCCAATGGCGAAACGCGCTATATCTGGACCACCTTCAGCGCCGACCAGATCGACCTCAACTTTGGCAATCCGGAAGTGCTGATTCGCATGGTTGCTGTGCTGCTCGATTATCTGATCAAAGGCGCGGATTATGTGCGGCTCGACGCGGTGGGCTACATGTGGAAGACGCCGGGCACTAACTGCATTCACCTGCCGAAAACGCATCAGCTGGTGAAGCTGTTTCGCGCCATCGCCAATGAAGTCGCGCCCGGCACGGTGATCGTCACCGAAACCAACGTGCCGCATAAAGACAACATCAGCTATTTCGGCAACGGCAAAGATGAAGCGCAAATGGTGTATCAATTTTCGCTGCCGCCGCTGGTGCTGCACGCCATTCATTCCGGATCGGCGCGCGCGTTGCGTCAGTGGGCCAGCACGCTGGATTTAGGCGGCGGCACCACCACTTTCTTTAACTTTCTCGCCTCGCACGACGGCATTGGACTGAATCCGGCACGCGGCATTTTGTCGGAAGTGGAGATTGTGGCGTTGGTGCGCGATTTGGCGCTGGAAGGCGCGCTGGTCTCGTACAAGAACAATGCCGATGGCACCACCAGCCCATACGAAATCAACGTCACCTATTTTGATGCGCTGAATCAGCAAGGCGATGACGATGACACGCGGCTACGTCGCTTCCTGCTGGCGCACGCCATTCTGCTGTCGTTTCCCGGCGTACCGGCGATCTACATCCAAAGTATTCTTGGCTCACGCAACGATAACGACGGCGTGCGCGCGGCGGGTCACAATCGCGCCATCAATCGTCAGAAATATGATCTGCATGAAATGGAGCAGTGGATCAGCGGCGGCAACCCGCTACGTCAGCAGGTGTATGAACGCCTAAGCGCACTGATTCAGCTGCGTACCCGACAATCCGCATTTCATCCCGATAACCCGATGACGCTGCTGGAGAGCGAGAACACCTTGCTGGTGCTGCGTCGCCATCAGCCGGATAGCGAAGAGGGTTTGCTGTGCGTGTTTAATCTCAGCCATCATGAGGTGACGACGCAGTTACCGCTGACGCGGCTTGTGCAGGATGTGATTAGCGGGGAGAAGCTGGATGGCAGCCAGCCTTTGACGCTGGCTGCATGGCAGTTTATGTGGCTGCGGTAAACTCCATGATCAGCTGCGTAAATTCATCCGGGTGAGAAATGAAAGGCGCATGCGCGGCTTTCTCCATCACTACCGAGGATGAATCTGGCCAGCGAGCATCCAGTTCTTCTGCGATACGACGCGGCACCAGCCCATCGAGATAGCCGTAAATGCGCAGGAACGGCAACGGCAGATCATCGAGCCCGGTGCGCAAATCGTCCTGACGCAAAATCTCTAATCCCCCTTCCAGCACCTCAACCGACGGCATCGGCTGCGATAAAACTACCTCTTTCAGCTGACGCGCATCCTGTCGCGCATTTTCCGTGCCCATGGTTTGCAGTGCCAAAAAACGCTCCACGGTGCGCTGGAAATCAGTGCTGAGCTGCTGCTGAAAACTTTGCAGCGTTTCGGGCTTGATGCCCGGCCATTCATCACGCGCGGTAAAACACGGCGATGAGGCGACTGTGATCAGCGCTGCAACGCGCTGCGGCTGGGTTAACGCCAGCTGGCTAGCAACTAATCCGCCCAGCGACCAGCCTAGCAGCACCGCGCGATCGGGTAACTGTGGCAACAACTGTTGCGCCATTTCCGCTAAGGTCAGCGGCCCAAAACCCTGGCTGCGGCCAAAGCCCGGCAGATCCACCAGATGCAGGCGAAAATGCGGGCTGAGTCGCGGAATCATGTTTTGCCACACTTCGGCATTCAAACCCCAGCCGTGCAGCAGCACAAGATCGCGATCGCCCGTGCCTGTGGTGTGCCAGTAAAGCGAACTCATCGGTTACACTCCGGAAAAGTGAAAAGGAGGTCGCTATGCTACCAATCCCGGCACTGTGTTGGCTATGCCGCCTGCCGCTACAGATTGCCAGCCACGGCTTATGCAGCCGCTGCGTACAGCAGATTCCGCGCCTGCCAGCGCTCTGCCCGTGCTGCGGATTACCGGCTAGCGGAACGCAACCGTGCGGGCGCTGCCTGCGCCGTCCGCCGCCGTGGCAGAGCCTGAGCTGCGTCAGCGATTACCTGCCGCCGCTGAGTGATTGGGTGCAGCAGTTGAAGTTTTCTCGCGTAACCGCACTCAGAGTGATGCTGGCGCGGCTGATTTTGTTAAAATTGTTAACAATGCGTCGTGATTACCGGCTGCCGCGTGTAGATTTGGTGCTAAGCGTACCGCTGCATCGTCGGCGCGCCTGGCAACGCGGCTATAATCAGGCGGCGCTGCTGGCAAAACCGCTGGCTCGCTGGCTGGGCTGTGAATATCGCGAAGGGGTAAAGCGTGTACGACAGGGCGCGGTTCAGCACTCATTGAGCGCCAGCGCGCGCAAAAAGAACCTGCGCGGTGCCTTTCGCCTTGAAATGCCGGTGCGCGGACGCCATATCCTGCTTATCGACGATGTTGTGACGACCGGAAGTACCGTGGCGGAAATTAGCCGCATCCTGCTGGCGCAAGGCGCGGCCAGCGTACACATTGGTTGCCTGTGCCGTACCTTGTAGAGCGTCGGTGTTGGGCGTATTATAACCAAGTAATTTAGTCAACTATTGAGCAATCGCCATGATCGTTATTACTGATGCTGCGCAAGAGCACTTCTCAAAATTGCTGTCCAAACAAGAAGATGGCACTCAGATTCGCGTATTCGTCATTAATCCGGGTACGCCAACCGCAGAATGCGGTGTTTCTTACTGCCCACCCGATGCAGTAGAAGCGACTGATACCGAATTTAAGTTCGAAAAACTGTCAGCCTATGTTGATGAGCTGAGCGCACCGTACCTCGATGACGCAGAAATCGACTTTGTTACCGACAACCTCGGTTCGCAGCTGACGCTGAAAGCGCCAAACGCCAAAATGCGTAAAGTTTCTGACGATGCGCCAATGGTGGAACGCGTGGAATATCTGCTGCAAGCGCAGATTAACCCGCAGCTGGCTGGACACGGCGGTCGCGTATCGCTGATGGAAATCACCGATGACGGCATCGCCATTCTGCAATTCGGCGGTGGCTGCAACGGTTGTTCGATGATCGACGTGACGCTGAAAGATGGCATCGAGAAAGAGCTGCTGGCAGCCTTCCCTGAGCTGAAAGGCGTGCGTGATTTGACCGAGCACCAGCGCGGCGAACACTCGTACTACTGATTTAGCACGCGGCAGCGACCCGACGCTGCCGCGCGTTCTCTAACGCTTCCTGCGCCCTGTATTGACCGCAGTTAGCAAGCCCGGCACTTTTCCTCTAAACATCTCTTCTAATGTGACGCTCAACTTGCGCCGCCAGTTTGGATATTCATCCACCGTGCCCGGCACATTGACCGGTGAAGACATAGCCAGCCAATCTTCTGGTTGCAGACCCAGTAATGCGCTATTAGTCCGCGCCAGATAGCGGTGGAAGCCGCGATTGAGCACCGGCGTGAAGGACACTCGGCTGGCCACTTTGCTGTGGCGCGCAGGCAACGTATTCATCTGATGCAGTGCATCCAATAGCGCCTGTTTTTGTTTATCCCTCTGTCCCAGCAAGGGAATCAACACGCTTTCTTTGTACAAGCCCAGTTTGTGCCCCAGAGAAAGATCCTTAAATCCCCAGAATCCCGCCAATGTCGGCAAATCATGGGTGCTGGCGCTGGCAATCGACTGCGCGGGATACTCGTGCGGCTGACGGTAACTGCCATCGCCGTGCTGCTCGAAGAACAACACTTTCCACGAAAAAATACCGCTGTTGCGCAGCAGGCTGACGATCTCTTTCGGCACCGTACCGAGATCTTCACCGATCACCATGCAGCGATGGCGCTGACTCTCCAGCGCGAGGATCGCCAGCAGATCGTGCACCGGATACGCCACGTAAGCGCCTTTATCCGCGCTTTCGCCGTAGGGAATCCACCACAAACGCAGCAACGCCATGACGTGATCGATACGCAAGGCGCCGCAGTCGCGCATATTGGCGCGCAGCAGATCGATAAACGGTTGATAGCCACGCGCGCGCATCACATGCGGATCGAGCGGCGGCAAACTCCAGTTTTGTCCCTGCGGACCGAGACGATCCGGCGGCGCGCCGACGGATGCACCGAGTTTATACAGTTCCGGATCCTGCCAGGTTTCCGCGCTGCCCTGCGCCACGCCGACCGCCAGGTCGCGATATAGTCCTACTTCCATGCCAAGTTGCTGACTGATCTGGCAGCAGATGGCGAACTGCTCTTGCGCTACCCACTGCAACCAACTCCAGAACTGAATCTCATCCTCGTGCTGCGCGCACCATTGCTGCACTTCCGGCAACAAAGCGTTGCGCCAGCCTTCCGGCCAGTTCGCCCAGCCCCATTCATCGGGATGTTGCTGGCTGCGCTCGGCGAGAATGCCATCAAACGCCGCCTGATAACGCAGATGATCGCCGCCCTCAACGATAAATTGCTGGAACGAAGCATCGCCAGCGGCGCGAGACTGAAAGCGCTGCCAGGCAAAGCGCAGCGCGGTCAATTTCAGTTCGGCCACCGTGCTGTAATCGACAAACTCGGCCGCGCGCGCTTGCTTCAGCGCCTGGCGTGTTTTCGCCATTTTCCACCAACGCTGCGCTGCTTCGCTGTGCTGGAAATCTTCCAGCCGATTAACGTCGATATACAACACGTTGAGCCAGCGGCGCGAGGTTGGGCTGTAAGGACTGGCATTCTCTGGCTGTGCAGGATAAAGCGCATGCAAAGGATTGAGGCCGACAAAATCACCGCCATAATCGGCGACCTTCTCCAGCATGTGCGCTAAGTCGCCGAAATCACCGATGCCCCAATTGTCATCCGATCGCAACGTGTAAAGCTGCACCAGCGCGCCCCACAGTTTCTCGCCTTGCTCGATGGATTCGGGGATAAAGCAACGTCGCGGCGCGATGATAATGCGCGTCTGCCACTGCTGGCGGCCTTTGCGCAACGTGAGCTGGTGATAACCTTGTGACAGACGCGGCGGCAGCGTGAGCAATTCGCCGCCCTGCACCTCGCCGCTGAAGCTTTTGCCCTGTTCGGTTTGTAGCTGCCAGGAAAAAGTGCCGCTGCCTTGTGGCGTCAATTGGCGCTTGCTGCGTGCGGCAAAGACCTGCACCGGCGGCAACGGTGGCACTTTGCCGGTTGGCGTTTCCATTACCGCCAGCAGCGCGCGTTTGGTCTCATCGCTGATGGTTTCCGGCTCGCCGTGCGCGTTGATAAAGCGCAGCGTAATGCCGGCATCCTGTGCCGCTTGATCCAGCTTGTTAAGCGTCATTGTGTCTCCTTCAACACGGTGCGCATAAATGCGCACCCTACAAAATCCTGCGCCCGATTATCGTGCCGCCTGCCAAATACGCTGCTGGTAATCGCGAATCGAGCGGTCAGAACTGAAACGGCCGGTATGTGCGGTATTCAGAATGGCCGCACGCGTCCAGGCTTCCTGATTCTTCCACAACGCTTCCACCTGCTGCTGCGCGGCGATGTAGGCATCAAAGTCAGCCAGCACCAGCCAGGGATCGCCATTTTTGGTCAGGCTTTGCAGCATCAGGTCAAACACGTGCTTGTCGCCGTCGCTGAACTTGCCCTTCTCCAGCTCCTTCAGCAAACCATCCAGATAAGGATTCTGTTTGCGCAGCTTTTTCGGGCTGTAGCCGCCCGCCTTCAGCGCCTTCACTTCGTCCACGCTGTTACCGAAGATAAAGATATTCTTCGCGCCCACCGCTTCGGCAATCTCCACATTAGCGCCGTCCAGCGTGCCAATGGTGAGCGCACCATTGAGCGCCAGCTTCATATTGCCGGTGCCGGAAGCTTCATAACCGGCGGTAGAAATCTGCTCGGAGAGATCGGCAGCCGGAATCATCAGCTCTGCAGCGGTGATGCGGTAATCCGGGATAAACACCACTTTGAGGCGATCGCCGACACGCGGATCGTTGTTGATCACCTCCGCCACTTTGTTGATGGCATAGATGATGTTTTTGGCGAGGTAATAGCCGGGCGCGGCTTTGGCGCCAAACAGGAACACGCGCGGCACAAAGTCGGGGTTATCCGGGTTATCGCGCAGCTGGCGATAGCAGTGCAGCATATGCAGCAAACTGAGGTGCTGACGTTTGTACTCGTGCAGCCGCTTAATCTGTACGTCAAACAGCGCATCCGGATTGATATCAATGCCGGTGACGCGCTTGATGTAGAGCGTCAGCCGCTGTTTGTTTTGCTGTTTGATGTCGCGGAACTGCTGACGAAACGCTTTTTTGCGGGCGAAAGGTGCCAGCCACGCCAGCGCATCAAGATCGTTGGCCCACTCAACCTGCAAACTGTCATCAATCAGCGTCGATAGCAGCGGGTTGCACTGTTTTAACCAGCGGCGCGGCGTAATGCCGTTGGTGACGTTATGGAATTTATTCGGCCACAGCAGGTGATATTCCGGGAACAGATCTTTCACCACCAGCTCGGAGTGCAGCGCCGCCACGCCGTTGACGGCGAAACAGCTCACCACGCACAGATTCGCCATGCGAACCTGACCGTCGGCCACCACCGCCAGCTTGTGCCAGGTGGCTTTGTCGTCCGGCCACTGTTTCTTCACCACCTTTTTCAGGCGGCGATTAATCTCACGGATAATCAACATATGGCGCGGCAGCAGGTCGCGTACCAGCTTTTCATCCCAGCGCTCCAGCGCTTCCGGCATCAGCGTGTGATTGGTATACGCAAAGGTGCGGCTGGTGATGTGCCACGCATCGTCCCAACTCAATTGATGCTCATCCAGCAGCACGCGCAGCATCTCCGGAATGGCGATGGTGGGATGCGTGTCGTTAAGCTGGATCACTTCGAAATCGGGCAAAGTGCGAATGGCGCGCCCGGCGAGATGATGACGCCGCAGAATATCGCCCACCGCGCAGGCGCACTGGAAATACTGCTGCATCAGGCGTAGTCGCTTACCTTCGGCATGATTATCATTGGGATAGAGCACTTTGGTCAGCTTGTCGGCTTCGATGCCTTGCTGCTCGGCCTGCAGGCATTGGCCGTTGTTAAACGCGGTGAGATCGAACGGCTGCGCGCTTGTGGCTTTCCACAGTCGCAGCGGCAACGTGATGCCGTTGCGATAACCGACCACCGGCAAATCCCAGGCTTCACCTTTGAGGTGAATTTTAGGTCGCCAGAGGATGCTGCCATCGTGATTCTCTTTGACCTTGCCGCCAAGGCCAACCTGCACATCCAGCGCGGTGTTATGGCGGAACCACGGATAGCAATCGCGCTGCCAGTCATCCGGCGCTTCCTGCTGCTGTCCGTCGGCAAACGTCTGGCGAAACAGGCCGTATTGATAGTTGAGGCCGTGGCCCATCGCGGCCTGCCCAACGGTCGCCATTGAATCCATATAGCAGGCGGCCAAGCGCCCCAATCCGCCGTTGCCGAGTGCCGGATCCACTTCCTCTTCCAGCAGTTCGCTCAGCTCAATCTGATGTTCCGCCAGTGCGGCTTGCACCTCGTTGTACCAGCCAAGATTGAGCAGATTGTTGCCGGTTAAACGCCCCAGCAGAAACTCCATCGACAGATAGTTGACGTGGCGCTGCCCTTGTTTAGGTGGCGCAGGTGGCTGCGTCGCCAGCATTTCTGCCAGCACGCTGCTCAGCGCTTGCCACCATTGGTGCGGTGTCATTTGCTGAGCGGAAGTTAGTCCAAGATGTTGCCATTGGCGGGTAAGAGCGGCGTCGAAACGTGTTTTATTGAATTTTTGCTGCGACATATCAATCCCTTCGTGTCCGTTAACGGTAAAGCCGGGGCGAGCGCAAGAGGTGAAAAGATAAGTAAAGCTGGGGCCGCAGAAAAAAGCGACAAAGAAATGTCAGTACCAGGAAAAAAATAGTGCACGCTTTGTTTCGAACGGTCGCCATTCCTGGCGACCTGGTGCGCATAAATACGCACTCAATCCTTCGTAGGGTCGCCATTCATGGCGACCGTTTACCACGCTATCAGCACAATTCGAGGTGAACTTCGTGCTGCTCAATCACTTTCAACACGCTAGCCGGCGGGCTTTGATCGGTATACATGTAATCAATCAGGCTCATATTGCCGAGGT
>NZ_DAMBSA010000014.1:0-15277 GCF_032054795.1 Pantoea sp. CTOTU49201 | reverse complement strand
GCCGGCGGGCTTTGATCGGTATACATGTAATCAATCAGGCTCATATTGCCGAGGTTGACCATCGCATTGCGGCCAAACTTCGAGTGATCCACCACCAGCATCACGCAGCGCGAGTTTTCGATAATGGCGCGTTTGGTGCGCACTTCGTGATAATCGAACTCCAGCAGCGAACCATCCATATCAATGCCGCTGATACCGAGAATGCCGTAATCGAGGCGGAACTGCGAAATGAAGTCCAGCGTCGCTTCGCCCATGATGCCGCCATCGCGCGTGCGTACTTCGCCACCGGCGATAATCACGCGGAAATCCGGCTTCGCCATCAGCAGAATCGCCACGTTGAGGTTGTTAGTCACCACGCGCAGATTGTTGTGATTGAGCAGCGCATGCGCGACCGCTTCCGGCGTGGTGCCGATATCAATAAACAGCGTCGCGCCATCGGGGATCTGGCTCGCCACACGCTCGGCGATGCGCGCTTTCTCCGCCGACCACATCATCTTACGATCCTGCCATGCGGTGTTTTCTGAGCTGGACGGCAGCGCCGCCCCGCCGTGATGACGCATGATTTTGTTCTGATCGGCCAGGTCGTTCAGGTCGCGCCGAATGGTTTGCGGGCTGACTTCAAAGTGATCCACCAGCTCTTCGGTACTGACATATCCCTGACGCCGGACCAGATCGATAATGGCGTCATGACGTTGCGTCTGCTTCACATCTCTCTCCTCGGCTCGTGGCCGCTTCTTTTATTGGTGCTGCTAACGACGCGTGATCTTACGCGTATCAACAAATGCCATAGCTAAGCCCACCAGCAAGCCGGTGACGTGCGCGGCGTTGGCGATCGACAGGCCAAATGCGCCGTACCAGCCAATCACCAACCAGACGACCGCGAAGCCAATCAGGCCGCGTTCAAGATAAATACCACTTTCGGGATCGCGCTCGCCGCGCAGCCAGCAGTAACCCATCAGCGCGTAAACCACGCCCGACAAGCCACCAAACAGCACGCCGCTGAACTTGGCCTGCATCCAGCCAGTCAGCAACGCCGAGATCAGCATAATCACAAACAGCTTGCCGCTGCCGAGACGCTTCTCGACCGCACCACCGAGATACCACCACCACATCAGGTTGAACAGGATGTGCAGCAGCGAGAAGTGCAGCAGCGCATGGCTAAACCAGCGCCACACCTGGAAATATTGCGAAGAGTCCGCCGGCCACGCCAGCCAATCCAGCGCCACATCTTCACCAACGATCTGCATCAGGATAAACACCGCGATGCAGGCGATCATGATGGTCATGGTGAGCGGACCTGCGCGTTCGCGAATGCTCGACCAGATGTTGGTGCGCTCGTAACGCAAGCCACTTTCGGTGCTGCCGCTATGCCAGCTGGCGGCCTGATAGCGCGGATGGTTGGGATCGCGCACGAACTGCGCGAGTTCGTTTTCGACCATCTCAAACTTACTGTCATCGTCCAACATGATGACGAAGTGGCTTTCACGCTCAATGCGTAGCGTCACGCCGCGTGTCGCCATGTAGTCGACAAACGCCTGCGCCATGCGCGGATTGTTAAACTGGGTGATGCGCATCATGCGGTGCTCTCCTTCCTTATGCGATGGGCTTAGGCGTCACCGAGGGCAACCTGCGCCGGGAATGCCGCGCGCCAGGCGTCAAATCCGCCGTCAATGCTGTACGCCGCGCTGAATCCCTGACCCAGCAAGAACTGCGCCGCGCCTTTGCTGCTGTTGCCGTGATAGCACATCACCAGCACCGGCAATGCCTGATTCGCGTTGGCGATGAAATCCGCCAGATTGTCATTGGTCAGATGCTGCGCACCCACCGCGTGGCCCATCATAAAGCTCTGCGGATCACGGATATCCACCAGCTGCGCACCTTGTGCCAGATGCTCTTGCGCCTGCAGGACATCAATACACTCGAAGGTTTCCATGGTGTCTCTCATTACTTGGTCACAATTAGCGGTTAAAAAATTACCGGTGTTGCTGCCAGGTCGCCATGAATGGCGCCCCTACGATTGCCCGGTGTAGGGTCGCCATTCATGGCGACCTAAACATGCTCAACTCATAAGCATTACACAATTAGCGCCTAGTTTAACCTGAGAAGCCGCCGCGATAACCTGACAACTTATAGGGTTATGTGATTTTTTTCCTGTCGGAATGTTAGCTATATCACGCAAAAATGTTTTTATTCAGTTAACCGCTGGCGTCGATGTTGGTTTCCGATTATTATTACGCTCGAAAACGAACATTTTAGAACTATTCCGAACATCGGAGGAGATGACGTGGAAACCAAAGACCTGATCGTGATCGGCGGCGGCATTAACGGAGCCGGCATTGCAGTGGACGCTGCAGGACGCGGACTGTCGGTGCTGATGCTGGAGGCGCGGGATTTGGCCTGTGCAACCTCCTCCAACAGCTCGAAATTGATTCACGGCGGCCTGCGCTACCTTGAGCACTATGAATTCCGCCTGGTAGGCGAAGCCTTAGCAGAACGTGAAGTGCTGCTGAAAATGGCGCCGCATATCGCCTTCCCGATGCGTTTCCGTCTGCCGCACCGTCCGCATCTGCGTCCAGCGTGGATGATCCGCATGGGCCTGTTTATGTACGATCGCCTCGGCAAACGCACCACGCTGCCGGGCAGCAAAAGCCTGCGTTTTGGCGCGGATTCGGCCCTCAAGCCGGAGATCACGCGCGGATTCGAATATTCTGACTGCTGGGTTGATGATGCGCGCATGGTGGTTCTCAACGCGCAGGAAGTGGAAAAACAGGGCGGCGAAGTGCGTACCCGCACTCGCGTGACCCGCGCCTGGCGTGAAGCCGGTTTGTGGATGGTGGAAGCCGAAGATATTGATACCGGCAAAACCTACACCTGGCGCGCTAAAGGTCTGGTCAATGCGGCCGGTCCGTGGGTGAAAGAGTTCTTCGACGATGGCCTGAAGCTGAAATCGCCGTACGGCATTCGTCTGATCAAAGGCAGCCACATTGTGGTGCCGCGCGTACATCGCGAAAAGCAGGCGTATATCCTGCAAAACGAAGATAACCGTATCGTGTTTGTCATTCCGTGGATGGATGAGTTCTCCATCATCGGTACCACCGACGTGGAGTACAAAGGCGATCCGAAAGACGTGAAGATCGATGACAACGAAGTCAGCTACCTGCTGAAAGTGTTCAACGGACACTTCAAACAACAGCTGAGCAAAGATGACATCGTCTGGACTTACTCGGGCGTGCGTCCGCTGTGCGATGACGAATCGGATTCACCGCAGGCCATCACCCGCGATTACACGCTGGATGTGCATGACGACAACGGCCAGGCGCCGCTGCTGTCGGTGTTCGGCGGCAAGCTGACCACCTATCGCAAGCTGGCGGAACATGCGCTGGAAAAACTGACCAAGTACTACCCGAACATTGGCCCTGCATGGACCAAAAACGCGGTATTGCCGGGCGGTGATTTCTCTGGTTCACGCGATGATTACGCCGCCGGTCTGCGTCGTCGCTATCCGTTTATCAGCGAAGGTATGGCGCGTCACTTTGCCCGTACTTACGGCAGCCGCACCGAAGAGCTGCTGGCAGACGCGAAGAGCATCGACGATCTGGGCGAGAACTTCGGTCACGAGTTCTACGAAGCCGAGCTGCGTTATCTGGTGAAAAACGAATGGGTACGCGAGCTGGATGATGCAATTTGGCGTCGTACCAAACAAGGTATGTGGCTGAGCGCTGCCGAGCAGGCGCGTATTGCTGAGTGGCTGGCGGTTAACGCACAGAAACCGGCGTTGTCGTTAGCGTCATAATATAAAAACGGGGCGTCGTAAATGACGCCCCGTTTACGTAGGGTCGCCATTCATGGCGACCTTTTCAATCCCTGCACTATTTACAAACCCGCATTCTCACGAATGTACTTACGCGCTTTCACTGCATATTCGAACGGATTGGCCAGCGCCGGATCCTGTTCCGCTTCCACCACCATCCAGCCTTTATAGCCGTAATCGTCGAGGATTTTAAACACCGGTTTGAAATCGATCACGCCATCACCCGGCACGGTGAAAGTACCCTTCTTCACGCCATCAAGGAACGACAGGGATTTCTCGCGCACTTCCGCGACCACGCTGTCGCGCACGTCTTTCAGATGCACGTGGAAAATACGCGGCAGATATTTGGTCAGCACATCCAGCATTGCTTGCTGTGAGCCTTCGGAATAGTAGATGTGGCCGGTATCGTACAGCAGGCCAACATTCTCATTGGTCGATTCCATAAAGCGATCAATCTCAGCTGGCGTCTGAATGCCGGTGCCCATGTGATGGTGCAGCGTCAAACGCATGCCTTTCTTCGCGGCGATCTCCGCCAGCTCGTTGTAGCCTTCCGCCGTTAAGCGCCACTCTTCATCGCTGAAAATCGGCTTCTGCTCCAGCACTGCCAGCGTGGTGCCCTGAATACTTTTGCTCTGCTCGGAGCAACCAATCACGCGCGCGCCCATCGCATGCAGGAAGTTCATGTGATTGGTGAATTCGTCGATGGTTTTCGCTTTATCGCCGTTGGCGAAGAAGGTGCTGAACCAGGCGTTGCAGATTTGAATGCCACGGATATCCAGCATCGGCTTGAGAATCGCCGGATCGCGCGGGTATTTGCTGCCCACTTCGCTACCGGTAAAGCCTGCCAGCGCCATTTCACTGACGGTTTGCTGGAAGGTGTTTTCGCTGCCCAGCTCCGGCATGTCGTCGTTGGTCCAGCCGATTGGCGCAATCGCCAGTTTAACGTTGTCTTTGTTCATCTTGTTGTCCCTGATTCACAGAGGCGGCCGCTGAGCCGCCGAGGAGTATTTAGCGCACAGCTCAGTTATTTGGCGTAGAAATCCGGACGCGGCGGCATGGTAACCGGCTCGATTGCGCCGCTGTTCTGCGCTTTCTGGCAGGCATCGGCGGCCACGGAAGCAGCGAAACCATCCCAGGCAGAAGGTCCGGTCAGGAGGCCGTCTTTCACGTCATTAATAAACGCTTGCAGCTCAACGTCATACGCATCGATGAAACGGTCTTTCCAGTCGGTCAGCAGCGGCACGCCGAGACGCGCGTTTTTGCGCGTTTGGATCGCCGAAGGCTCAGGCAGCTTAGCGATGCCCTCTTCGCCCACCACTTCACACTGAATGTCGTAGCCGTACGCGCAGTTAACGAAGATCTCTACGTCAATGCGGATGCCTTTCTGCGTTTCGAACAGCACGATTTGCGGATCTTTCAGCTTGGCATGAGACTTCGAGGTAGTACGCGGGAACACCACCTGCACGGTTTTGTAGTCGTCTTCCGTCAGCCAGCGCAGCACGTCCAGCTCGTGAATCAGGGTGTTGGTGATCGCCATGTCAGTGGTGTAATTCTCGCCGACGCTCTGGTTGCGGTGCGCGCAGTGCAGCATCAGCGGCTCGCCGATTTCACCGTCGGTAATCACTTTCTTCAGCGCGCGATAGCCGGAATCGTACGGACGCATAAAGCCGACCTGCACCAGACGTTTACCGTGTTTGATCTCGGCATCGACAATGCGACGGCAACCTTCAGCGCTCAGCGCCAGCGGCTTTTCACAGAACACCGGTTTGCCGGCCGCGATGGCCGCCAGCGTGAACTCTTCGTGGGTCGGATCCCAGGACGTCACCAGCACGGCGTCGACGTCTGGTGAGTTGATCACCTGATGACCATCCTGATAAACCTCGGCTTCGATATTCAGACGTTGCAGCGCAGCGCGCGCACCTTCTACGTTGATATCAGAAACCGCCACCACTTTCGCACCCTGCAAAACGTTATTGCAGCGACGAATGTGTTCCTGACCAATTGCACCGGTACCAATTACACCGAGTTTGAGCGTCATAATTACACCTGTAGAGTCGGATAAGTTAGGGTAAAACAAGGCCGGAGAGCTCCGGCCTAAAAGAGGTTTTAATACTTACGTGCTTGTTCGATATGCACGTTAAGGTTGTCGGCCACTTCTTGCGTACGCTCGGAGGTGGAGGTTTGCGCCACGCCGACGTGCCACCAGCTGAAGTATTTGTGCACCATGGTTTTTGGCAGCACTTTGATGTCGAACAGCACGGAAACGGTCTGTTTCTGCGCATCGATCAGCGCGGCTTCCAGCTGCTCAAGCGTGGTGATGCGGTAAGTTTTGCAGCCGTAACCGCCGGCGATTGCCGCGAAGTCCACCGGCACAAAGCCGCCATCCAGCTTACCGCCTTCCGGATTACGGAAGCGGAACTCGGTGGTGAAGCTGTCCATGCCGTGTTCCATCTGCAGGTTGTTGATACAACCGTTGGTCATGTTATCCAGCAGCACTACGTTGATTTTCGCCCCTTCCTGAATCGAGGTGACCAGCTCGGAGTGCAGCATCATGAACGAGCCGTCGCCGACCATGACGTAGACTTCACGCTGCGGCTGCGCCAGCTTCACGCCCAGCGCAGCATTCACTTCGTAACCCATGCAGGAGTAGCCGTACTCAACGTGGTACGAGTTGTAATCTTTGGTGCGCCACACGCGCTGCAGGTCGCCCGGCAGACTGCCCGCTGCCGCGACAATCACCGCATCCTTTGGGAGCTGCTCGTTTAAGGTGCCCAGCACGCTGCTCTGCGTCAGCACCGATTTCGTCAGGCGCTCAAACTCCGCAAACAGCGCTTCGCGATCGGCGTGGTCGGCGATTTCCGGAATGAAATCGTCGGTGTTATAGGTCGCGGCATAGACGCGCTGCGTCTCTTTCAGCAGCTTGCTTTGCGACAGCTCAATTTGGCCGCCCCAGTGGTTTTCAAAACCTTGCAGGCCGCTTTCCAGCGCGGTTAAACCTTCACGCGCATCCGCCAGCAGCTGCACCGCATCGAGCTTGTAGCTGTCGAAGTTGCTGACGTTAAGGTTCAGATAGCTGACGTCTGGATTCTGGAAAATCCATTTCGACGCGGTGGTGAAGTCGGTGTAACGCGTACCGATACCAATCACCAAATCGGCCTCTTTCGCCAGCAGGTTAGCCGCCAGACAGCCGGTTTCACCCACGCCGCCGACATTCAGCGGATGATCGGAAACGATGGTGCCTTTACCGGCCTGAGTTTCGGCAAACGGGATGTTGAAGCGCTCGGCAAATTTCAGCAGCGCATCACCGGCGTCGGAATATTTCAGGCCGCCACCGACAATGATCAGCGGCTTGTGTTTGCGCGCAATCAGCGCCAGCGCATCTTCTAATTGCGCGGCGGTTGGCAAGCGGCGATCCAGACGATGCACACGCTTCTGGAAGAAGTATTCCGGGAAGTCCCAGGCTTCGCCCTGCACGTCCTGCGGCAGCGCAATCGTAACCGCGCCGGTTTCTGCCGGATCGGTCAACACGCGCAAGGCGTTGATGCAGGCGGTCATCAGCTGCTCTGGACGGCTAACGCGATCCCAGTATTTGCTCACCGCGCGGAACGCGTCGTTGGTGCTGATGCTGAGATCGTGGCTCTGTTCGATCTGCTGCAATACCGGATCCGGTTGGCGCGTGGCGAACACATCGCCCGGCAGCAGCAATAAAGGAATGCGGTTGGCGGTCGCGGTGGCGGCAGCGGTAATCATGTTGGCTGCGCCGGGTCCGACCGATGAAGTACAAGCGATAATCTGACGACGCAGCGACTGCTTGGCAAAACCAATGGCGGCGTGCGCCATGCCCTGCTCGTTACGACCCTGATGCACCACCAGATCGCCGCTGTCCTGCTCCAGCGCCTGTCCCAATCCCAGCACGTTGCCGTGACCGAAAATGGCAAAAATGCCTTTCACAAATTTGGTTTCAACGCCGTCAACGTTCAGGTATTGGTTATCGAGAAATTTTACCAGCGCCTGTGCCGTGGTGAGTCTGATTGTGCCCATATGCTTCTTCCTTTACATGCTGGTACCTGCGGCGAGGTACATCGCGGTTCGGGTAAAAACTGCCGTTCACGGCGCCCGCGGATTAAGTGAAACGTGAGGCGATTATAAACAAATATTTTTTTCATTAAACACGATTACAGAAGAAACATTTCATTTTGCGATGGAGATCAAATTCAGCAATGAAACGTGGGCTGCGCGAGCCGCGAAAGGGGGAAAAGTGGAACAGTAAAAGGTCATTTGCCGGTCATAACGAAATTTCATTTCACTTCAGTAGCTTCCTTGATTCGCCAGCACTTTCCTGAGACCTGGCTCACAAGCCTGACTATCACTGAAACTCCCGGCGAATGCGCGGCTGCTTTGCGGCTTCGTCAGAGTTTTACCTGGCTCACAAAATCGTGATGGATGTTTCATTTCATATTGAATTTGGAATTTTTATTCCTCATACTGCGACCAAAGCCAATCAGGCACCTTGAGAACCCGGAAGCAAAGCGCTCGACGTTGGGCGGCAGCGCCCGCAGTGTCTGCTTATCACAGAAGGAAACAATAGGTATGAGTACACAACAGAAGCGGCTTGATGTGATTTGTATCGGACGCATCGCCGTCGACCTCTACGGTCAGCAAATTGGATCACGTCTGGAAGATATGACCAGCTTCAACAAATATCTCGGCGGATCTTCCGGCAACGTGGCCTACGGTACGGCCATTCAGGGCCTGAAATCGGCTATGCTGGCGCGTGTAGGTGACGAACATAACGGCCGCTTTTTGCGTGAAGAGCTGCAACGTGCAGGCTGCAACACCGATGGCCTGATTACCGATAAGCATCGCCTGACCGGGCTGGTGATCCTCGGGATCAAAGATGAAGAGAGCTTCCCGCTGATCTTCTACCGCGACAACTGCGCCGATATGGGGCTGGTGCCGGAAGATATTAAAGAAGAGTTCATCACCTCTTCACGTGCGGTCGCCGTTACCGGCACGCACCTGTCGCACCCACAAACGCGCGCCGCAGTGTTGAAAGCGCTGGATATCGCCAAACGCAACGGCCTGCGCACCGCGCTGGATATCGATTATCGTCCGGTGTTATGGGGATTGACCTCACTTGGCGACGGTGAAACGCGTTTCATTGAATCAGGCGAAGTGACGCAACAGCTGCAGGAAGTGCTGCACTATTTCGATCTGGTGGTCGGAACGGAAGAAGAGTTCCATATCGCCGGTGGCAGCACCGATACGCTGACCGCGCTGAAAAATGTGCGTAAATCGAGCCAGGCCACATTAGTGTGCAAACGCGGTCCGCTGGGTTGCGTAGTGTTTGAGGGCGAGATCCCCGATAACTGGGAACAGACCAAACTGCAGAGCGGCGTGCGTGTAGAAGTACTCAACGTGCTGGGCGCGGGCGATGCCTTTATGTCTGGCCTGTTGCGCGGCTGGCTGAACGATGAAAGCTGGGAGCAAGCGTGCCGTTACGCCAACGCCTGTGGCGCATTGGTAGTGTCGCGTCACGGCTGCGCACCAGCGATGCCAACCAAAGAAGAGCTGGATGATTTCCTCAGTCGCGATAAAGACGTGAAACGTCCGGATCTCGATGCGCGTCTCAATCACCTGCATCGCGTTACCACGCGTAAACAGCAGTGGCCTGAGCTGA
The DNA here is from genome assembly GCF_032054795.1 of Pantoea sp. CTOTU49201. Classification (NCBI taxonomy): domain Bacteria; kingdom Pseudomonadati; phylum Pseudomonadota; class Gammaproteobacteria; order Enterobacterales; family Erwiniaceae; genus Pantoea; species Pantoea sp. CTOTU49201. The sequence continues at coordinate 5,786 of NZ_DAMBSA010000014.1, read as the reverse complement.
ATGTGTTCGCCTTTGACCACCGCAAGCAGTTGGCTGATCTGGCGCGCGAAGCGGGCGTCAGCGAAGAGCGCATTCCACAATTGAAACTGCTGCTGCTGCGTGCCGCAGAAGAAGCGGCTAACGAAGCCGGTCTGAATGAGAAGAGCGGCATCCTCGCGGATACCACTTACGGCCAGAAAGCGCTGAACGCGATTACCGGTAAAAACTGGTGGATTGGGCGTCCGATTGAACTGCCAAGTTCACGTCCGCTGCGCCTGGAGCACGGCAACATCGGCTCGCAGCTGGTCGACTGGCCGGCCGAGCACGTAGTGAAATGCCTGGTGTTCTACCATCCGCACGACAGCGCTGAGCTGCGTAAAGGGCAGGATGAGCTGGTGCTCGATGTGTGGAATGGCTGTAACAAGAGCGGGCACGAACTGTTGCTGGAACTGATTCTGCCGGAGAGCAATCCGGACCGTAATGAATCTTACTATTACGACATGCTGAGCCACTTCTACAGCCTTGGCATTCAGCCGGACTGGTGGAAACTGCCGCCGCTGTCTGCCGAAAGCTGGCAGGCGATCAGCGGGTTGATCGAGCAGAACGATCCGCACTGCCGCGGCATTCTGCTGCTGGGCCTCGATGCGCCGGAAGAGACGCTGAAAGCGGGTTTCGCCGCCGCCGCGCAAGCGCCGTGGGTGAAAGGGTTTGCGGTAGGCCGCACCATCTTCGGCCAGCCGTCACGCCAGTGGCTGCAAGGCGAGCTGGATGATAAAGCGCTGATTGAGACCGTGAAAGGTAACTATCTGCGGTTAATCGGCTACTGGCGCGCTGTGCGCGGATAACGATGCGTTAGATGACAATGAAGCGGCCCTGATGGGCCGTTTTTTTTGGTCACGCACCTTGTCCAGGTCGCCATGAATGGCGACCCTACGTGTCTATTTGTAGGGGCGCCATTTATGGCGACTTGGTAACAGCATAACTCCCGCCCTGTTTGCCCCTCTTTTTGTGAGGCATTTCATAAACCGATGAAATAAGCGTCACGATGATGTCAAACAAATGAAATTTTCCATCCATCTGGTACTATAGCGCTCATTATCCAGCCATATTTTCTTTTTTAGCGGGCCGAAGTAATGACCAATAATCCAACGCAATTAACCTTGTTACAGGACGAGATCCGTCGTCGCTATGAGACGCTGAGCAAACGCCTGAAGCAGGTGGCTCGTTATATCCTTGATAACAGTAACAGCATCGCTTTCGATACCGTGGCGTCCATCGCGCAACATGCTGATGTACCGCCTTCCACGCTGATCCGCTTTGCCAATGCGTTTGGCTTCAGCGGCTTCAACGAAATGAAACAGGTTTTCCGTCAGCACCTGATGGAAGAAACCGTGAACTACACCGAGCGCGCACGTCTGTTCCGCCAGACCGCCACCGACGACAGCGCCACCTCACCCGAAAGCCCAGCCGAAATCCTCAACGTCTTCACCATGGTCAACAGCCAGGCGCTGCAACAGTTGGCGATGCAGGTCAATCCAGACCAGCTTAACCGCGCGGTGAAAATGCTCGATGAAGCCGAGAACATCTACATCATCGGCCTGCGTCGCTCATTCAGCGTTGCATCGTATCTGGTGTATGCGCTGCGTCATCTGGAGCGTCGTGCGTTCCTGATCGACGGCCTCGGCGGCATGTTCACCGAACAGCTGAGCATGGTGAACCCGAAAGACGTGGTGATCGCCATCAGCTACTCGCCGTACGCGCGTGAAGCGGTGGAGTTGGTTGAGCTAGGCGCTAAGCGTGGTGCGCATCTGATCGCCATCACCGACAGTCAGGTCAGCCCGCTGGCCGCCTTCAGCGATGTGTGCTTTGTGGTACGTGAAGCGCAAGTAGATGGCTTCCGTTCGCAGGTCGCTTCGCTGTGTCTGGCACAGACGCTCGCCGTGTCGCTGGCATTGAACAACAACGTCACCAGCGAATAACTCTCGTAGGGTCGCCATTCATGGCGACCACCCAACAAAAAGGGCAGCCAGGTGGCTGCCCTTTTTACATTGGTGTGCATCCTACTAACGCGGATACTGGTCGCTGTTCACCCAAGCGTGATCTTTCTCCCAGGTAAATTTCCACAGTCGTTTTGGACCCGCCATCACGTTGAGATAGTAGTTGTCGTAACCGGCAATGGTCGCCACCGGATGATAGCCACGCGGCACCGTCACCACATCGCGGTTATACGGCGCCATGCACTCGTCGAGCGAACGGTCGTCGGTATACACGCGCTGCATGGCGAAACCTGGCTCAGGATCGAAACGGTGATAGTAAGTCTCTTCCAGATAGGTTTCGTCCGGGCTGTCTTTCTGGTCATGCTTGTGGCTGGGGTACGAACTGGTCGCGCCTTCGTCGGTATACACTTCCACCACCAGCAGGCTGTCGGCCTCTTTGTTGTCTGGCAGAATGTTGTGCACCAGACGCTGGTTACGCCCTTTACCACGCTGCTCAACGCCAACATCTTCCGGCGCAATCAGTCGCGCCGGCAGGTTGCCGCTGCTTGGTGCATTACACACCGCCAGCTCCAGATCGCTATCCGCATACACTTCCACTTCGTCGTTATGCGGGACGTACACCGAGTAAGGTGGAATACGTTCAAACGGCGACAGACGCTTACCCAGATTTGGGAACTCGGCGTGACGGGTTTTCACCGAAGCAAAGCCCGCTACCAGCACCAGACACAACTCTTTGTCGCCGCTGCTCAGCTTCAGGCTCTGCCCTTTTTTCAGCAGATAAGCGTCGAAGCCGACGTATTCCCAGCCCGCGCTTTCCGGCGTGACGTGCTGAATACGGCCGTTGCTGTCGGGTTTTTGCGCTTTCGAAATCAGAGACATCCTGTTCCTCCTTGTTGAGCGAAATTAGCCCAGCGTCGGCATGCTGAACTCAGATACGGTCTGCTGACCGCTCGGCCAACGTACGGTGGCGGTTTTCATGCGGGTGTAGAAACGCACGCCGTCTGGACCGTGCACGTTCAGCGCACCAAACACCGAACGCTTCCAGCCGCCGAAGCTGTGGAACGCCATTGGTACCGGAACCGGCACGTTAACGCCAACCATGCCGGCTTCGACGTTTTGCACGAACTCACGCGCGGTATGGCCGTTGCTGGTGAAGATGGCGCTGCCGTTACCGAATTCGTGACTGTTAACCAGCTGCAGGGCGCTGTCGAAATCGCTGGAACGCATGATGCTCAGCACCGGTCCGAAGATCTCTTCGCGCCAGATGGTCATATCTGAAGTCACGTTGTCGAACAGCGTGCCGCCAACGTAGTAACCTTCTGCATGGCCAGCAACCTGGATGCCGCGGCCATCAACCACCAGCTTCGCGCCTTCCTGCTCACCTTTGTCGATGTAGCCCAGCACTTTCTTCTGGTGCGCAGCAGAAACCACCGGCCCCATTTCATTCTCTTCGGCACCTTTCTGGATGCCAGGACCAACGCGCAGCGCTTTGATCAGCGGCGTCAGACGCGCAATCAGTTTGTCTGCGGTGTCATCACCCACGGCAACCACAACGGGCAGCGCCATGCAGCGTTCACCCGCTGAACCAAACGCGCCGCCCATAATGGCGTTCACGGTGGCATCAAGATCGGCATCTGGCATCACGATGGCGTGGTTTTTCGCTGCGCCGAACGCCTGCACACGTTTACCGTGGGCGCTGGCGGTTTTGTAGATGTGCTCCGCCACGCCGGAAGAACCGACAAAGCTGACTGCCGCGATGCGCGGATCTTTGTACAGCTGCTCGGCATCTTCGTTAGACGAATGCACCACGTTGAATACGCCATCCGGCAGGCCCGCTTCTTTCAGCAGTTCGGCCATGCGCACAGATGCGGAAGGATCCAGCGCCGGTGGCTTGAGGATAAAGGTGTTACCGCACGCCAGCGCGATTGGAAACATCCACAGTGGCACCATCGCCGGGAAGTTAAACGGTGTGATACCAGCAACAACGCCGACCGGTTGCATCAGCGAGTAGCTATCAACGCCGGTGCCGACGCTCGGTGAATTTTCACCTTTAATCAGATGTGGAATACCGCAGGCATATTCGATCACTTCGATACCGCGCGTCAGTTCACCCAGCGCATCGGACCACACTTTGCCGTGCTCAGAAACGATCAGTGCCGCCAGCTCTTCGCGATGTTTTTCCATCAGCGCTTTAAAGTTGAACATCACACGGGCACGACGCAACGGCGCGGTTTTCGACCATTCCGGGAACGCGGCATGAGCGACTTCAATCGCCTGCTCTACTTCAGCAGCGGTGCTCTGCGTCAGTTCACGCACGACTTTGCCGGTCGCCGGATCGTACACGGGAATGGTTTCATTGCTGGCGCTGTGGGTAATTTTGCCGCCGATAAAGTTTCCTACGATAGTCATGTCGTTGCCTCTTAGATGTGAAGTTCCCTGCAGATAGCCCGTTCGAACCGCGACGCTGCGTGTGCAGGCAATACTTAAAGCGTGCTATGAAGCTATAGTAATGAAATGAATTTTTCAAATACTTCTTTTTGGAAAATTTCCTTTTAGCGGCATGGATCGCATTTTTTCCGCCTGCGCTGACAGCCCGGTGCAAATCCGCCCGTAGCGCTTCCCTACTGGCGCTATAGGCCTGCCAAACCGCATCACAGCTAAGCCGTTGCAAGCACAGAATTTGTGTCTTAAATCCAGCTTCAACATGCAACGCGAAACGAAATATGAAATTTTTGCGAGGCAGATCCAATATCTGATATTTCATAATTCAATAATAATGAAATAAATGTTTTCTTTGCAGCACCTCATCCGTATCCGTTTACAGGAGCCGCCTATGGCCATCGATCCAACCCGTTTCTGTATTAACCGTAAAATTGCGCCCAGGCTGTCGCTGGAAGCTTTCTTTCAGCTGGTGCAGCGTCTGGGATTGAGCAAGGTTGAACTGCGTAATGACATGCAGAGCGGCAAGGTCACCGATGATCTCAGCGTGGCCCAGTTGCGAGCGCTAACGGATAAGTACCACATTGAAATCGTGACGATTAACGCGCTCTATCCGTTTAATCGTGCCGATGAGGCGTTGCTGGCAAAAGCCGACGCGCTGCTGCAGGAAGCTCAAGCCATCGGCGCAAAAGCGCTGGTGATGTGCCCGCTCAATGAAGGGATTGAGATTTCGCCCCAGCAGACGCTGGAAGCGCTGCAGGTGCTGGCACCGCGCTTTGAGAAGTATGGCATTCAGGGGCTGGTGGAACCGCTGGGCTTCCCGGTCAGTTCGCTGCGCTCGGCGGTGCAAACGCAAAAGCTGATTCAGCAGGCAAAAGTACCGTTCAAAGTGCTGCTCGATACGTTCCATCATCATCTGTATGAAAACGCCGAAAACGAGTTCCCGCAGGAGATTGATATCAACCATATTGGGCTGGTGCATTTGTCTGGTGTGGAAGATACCCGCCCGACGGCGCAACTGACCGATGAAGAACGCATCATGCTCAGCGACCGCGATGTGCTAAACAGCGTGGCGCAGGTGAAGCGTCTGGAGATGCTGGGCTACAAAGGCGTTTACGCGTTTGAGCCTTTTGCCTCATCGCTGGAGACGTGGAGCGCAAAAGAAATCGAACGCGAAATTCGTCAAAGCATCGAATTACTGCAAGCCTGAAAACGAACCCTTATCTGTGTCTAAAACAAGACACTTTTTGTTAGTGTTGGCCTCGGTCGGAGGCCTTTTTTTTACACCGCTCATCTTTCTAAACCAGGTGCGCATGAAGGTATGACCGGGCTGATGGGTTACAGATCAGACCGGGCACATAGGTAACACAT
>NZ_DAMBSA010000013.1:23966-27184 GCF_032054795.1 Pantoea sp. CTOTU49201 | reverse complement strand
CCCAACTTTATTGGCATCAAAGACACCATGGATTGTTTGTCGCACAACCGCGCAATGATTGAAGAAACGAAGAAAGTGCGCAGCGATTTCACCGTGCTTTCCGGTTATGACGAATATCTACTGCCAAATCTGCTGGCTGGCGGTTCAGGTGTGATTTCCGGCTTAAACAATATTGTGCCAGAGCTGTTTGCCCGTGCGATGCAGGCCTGGCGGGCGGGCGATTTAGCGCAGCTCAGTGAGATACAGCAACGCATTGGTAAGTTGATGGCTATTTACACTATCGGTGATGATTTTGTTACCACCATAAAAACGGCCGTTGCACGCCGATTTGATTCAATGAGTAGCTACTCGCGCAATTATGGTGGCGAGCTAACAGCGGAACAGTGCGAGGAAGTGGATCGTTTGCTGAGTTGAAACAAACAGGACGGCGTCGAGCCGTCCTGTGATTAGTTCTTTTTGACGAACTCAGATTTGAGTTTCATCTGACCAAAGCCATCAATCTTGCAATCAATGTTGTGATCGCCTTCGACCAGACGAATGCTTTTGACTTTGGTACCAATTTTCAGCGTGGAAGAGCTGCCTTTAACCTTGAGATCTTTAACGACAGTTACGCTGTCGCCATCCGCTAGCAGGTTGCCGTTGGCATCGCGCACCACCAAGCCGTCAACTGCATCATCGGCGCTTGCCGTCCAGATGTGGCCGCAAGACGGGCAATTCAGGTTCTCGCCATCTTGCCAGGTGTAATCGGCCTGGCATACAGGACAGGCAGGTAAGGTACTCATAAGCGCTCCTCAGAAGTCGGATGTGGTGAAGATGGCACCGCAAAAGGGGCGCCATCTTATACCCTCACACTTTATATGGATAGCATTAAAACATGCTGCCCTGACGTGCTTTAGCCACGGCTTCACCCAACTGCCACACTGCCATTGCATAGTGGGTGCTGTGGTTGTAGCGCGTAATAGCGTAGAAGTTGGGCAGGCCATACCAATATTGATAACTGGTGCCGAGATCCAAACGCAGCAAGCTTACCTGAGAGTTACCATCCAGAGAGCCCTGTGGCGTTAACCCACTCGCGGCTAAGGTGCTTACCGGGTACTTAGTTTTAAAGCCATTCTCCAACGCCGGAGCCTGACCGCTGGCTGGCACTGCAACGTTTTCGCCCGCACGCCAGCCGTGTTCTTTAAAGTAGTTGGCTACGCTGCCAATCGCATCAACCGGATCCCATAGGTTGATATGACCATCGCCATTAAAATCGACCGCGTATTGCTTATAAGAGGATGGCATGAACTGGCCATAACCCATCGCACCGGCAAAGGAGCCACGCAGATCCAGCGGATCGTCTTGCTCTGTACGCGCCATCAGCAGGAAGGTCTCCAGCTCACCGCTGAAGTAAGCTGCGCGACGCGGATAGCTAAATGACAAGGTTGCCAGCGCATCCAGCAAGCGCGTTTTGCCCATTACCCTGCCCCAGCGCGTTTCAACGCCGATAATGCCAACAATGATTTCCGGCGGCACACCGTAAATTTGCTGCGCACGCTGCAGCGCATCCTGATACTGATTCCAGAATGCCACGCCATTCTGCACGTTATCCGGCGTAATGAACTTATTGCGATAGCGAATCCATGCACCGTTTGGTCCTGTTGGCGGCGTATAGCTCGGCGCTTGCTGGTCCATCAGGCGCAGTACGTAATCCAGACGTTTCGCCTGGCCAATCACTGCGTGCAACTGCTCACGGTTAAAACCGTGTTTTGCCACCATTTGATCAATGAACTGTTCAGCGGCAGGGTTACCCGCAAAATCGCCAAACATCGGTTGAACCGCGTGTGAAGGTTCCAGCAAAAAACCGCCTTTAGGTGCAGGCACAACGGCGGGCTGCTGGTGGGATGCAGGCTTACTGCTGCAGGCAGCAAGCAGAGTAATAAGCGGAAGAAGAGCAACCTTAAAACGCATTGGATATCCATAAGCCAGGTGAAACCGGAAGCACTCATGGTAATCGTTCATCGGAGTGACATACAGAGCAATATCTTAAAATTTAACCGTTTCTCGCCAGTTTCAGCCGGTTACAACGTGAATTTGCGAAACGGCTCCACACTTTACCTTTTTCATTAAATTTTGCTTTTTACCGTTTGCAGCAATTTGTTATGGTCGGCAGCCATAAAGCCCTGCTGGCGGATGAAGGTCCGGTGGCAAAAATGGTAATATCCCGCTTTCGTTATCCGTCCACACGATAACGACACTTCCGGGCTGCATTGACCCAGCCTCAGGTAATTAAAAGAATGAACGTTGAGTGAGAATGAGATGAAAGGAGCAGAGCAAATGGACTTTAGTGGCCATACGCCGATGATGCAGCAATACCTGCGCCTGAAGGCCGATCATCCTGACATCCTGCTGTTTTATCGCATGGGCGATTTTTACGAGCTGTTTTACGATGACGCGAAACGCGCCTCGCAACTGCTGGAGATCTCCCTAACCAAACGCGGCGCCTCTGCTGGTGAACCGATTCCGATGGCGGGCGTGCCTTACCATGCGGTTGAAGGCTATCTGGCGAAACTGGTGCAACTCGGCGAATCGGTGGCGATCTGTGAGCAGATTGGCGATCCTGCCCTGAGCAAAGGCCCGGTTGAGCGAAAAGTGGTGCGTATCGTTACACCCGGCACCATCAGCGATGAAGCCTTGCTGCAAGAGCGCCAGGATAATCTGCTCGCCGCCATCTTCCAGAGCCAGCGCGGTTTTGGTTATGCAACGCTGGACATCAGTTCTGGCCGCTTCCGCCTGAGTGAACCCGGCGATCTGGAGACGATGGCAGCAGAACTGCAGCGCACCAATCCGGCTGAACTGCTCTATCCCGAAGATTTCCAGGCCATGACGTTGATCGATCAACGCCGTGGCCTGCGTCGCCGTCCGCTATGGGAATATGAAATCGATACGGCACGCCAGCAGCTGAACCTGCAATTTGGCACCCGCGACTTAAGTGGTTTTGGTGTTGAGCAGGCGCATCTGGCGCTGCGCGCTGCAGGATGCCTGCTGCAATATGTCAAAGACACGCAACGTACTTCGCTGCCGCATATTCGCTCGCTGAGCATGGAGCGCCAGCAGGATAGCGTGATCATGGATGCTGCTACGCGCCGCAACCTGGAAATTACGCAAAATCTGGCTGGCGGCATTGAAAACACACTGGCGGCGATACTGGATAAAACCGTTACGCCTATGGGCAGCCG
>NZ_DAMBSA010000013.1:0-23956 GCF_032054795.1 Pantoea sp. CTOTU49201 | reverse complement strand
ATGCTGAAACGCTGGCTGCATATGCCGCTGCGTGATGTCACTACCATTGCTCGGCGTCAGGAGTCTATCGCAGAACTGCAATCGCTTAGTCAAGAGCTGCAGCCGGTGCTGCGCCAGGTGGGCGATCTGGAGCGTATTCTGGCGCGACTGGCACTGCGCACCGCGCGCCCACGCGATTTGGCACGTATGCGCCATGCCTTCCAGCAGTTGCCAGAGTTGAACCAGCAACTTGAAGGTGTTGAGGCAACGCAATTAATCAATCTGCGATCGCAAATGGGCGAATTCAACGAGCTGCGTGAGTTGCTGGAACACGCGATCATTGAATCGCCGCCGGTGCTGGTACGCGACGGTGGCGTGATCGCTCCGGGATACAACGCTGAACTCGACGAATGGCGTGCGCTGGCCGATGGCGCCACCGATTATCTTGATCGTCTGGAAATCCGTGAGCGCGAGAAACTCGGGCTGGATACGCTGAAAGTCGGCTTTAACGCGATTCACGGCTACTACATTCAGGTCAGTCGTGGTCAAAGCCATCTGGTGCCGATTCACTATGTTCGCCGCCAGACGCTAAAGAATGCTGAACGCTATATCATTCCTGAACTGAAAGAGTATGAAGACAAGGTTCTGACGTCGAAAGGCAAAGCGCTGGCGCTGGAGAAAGGTCTTTACGATGAACTGTTTGACCGCCTGCTGCCGCATCTTGAAGCCCTGCAAATCAGCGCGGCTGCACTCTCTGAACTGGACGTGTTAGCGAACCTGGCCGAACGCGCCTGGACGCTTAATTATTGCCGTCCGGTGCTGCAAGAGAAAGCGGGCATCCGTATTACTGCGGGCCGCCATCCGGTGGTCGAACAGGTATTGAAAGAGCCGTTTATCGCAAACCCGCTTTCACTTTCACCGCAGCGTCGCATGTTGATCATCACCGGCCCCAATATGGGCGGTAAAAGTACCTATATGCGTCAGACCGCGTTGATTGCACTGATGGCGTGGATTGGCAGTTATGTACCAGCGGAAGAGACCGTCATCGGCCCAATCGATCGCATCTTCACGCGTGTCGGTGCTGCTGATGACCTGGCTTCCGGACGCTCAACCTTTATGGTGGAGATGACGGAAACCGCCAACATCCTGCATAACGCCACCGAAAACAGTCTCGTATTGATGGATGAGATCGGGCGCGGCACCTCAACTTACGACGGTTTGTCGCTGGCATGGGCCTGCGCTGAAAGTCTGGCGAATCGCATTAAAGCCATGACACTGTTCGCCACCCACTATTTCGAGCTGACCACGCTGCCGGAAAAAATGGAAGGCGTGGTGAATGTGCATTTGGATGCGGTCGAACACGGAGACACCATCGCATTTATGCACAGCGTGCAGGATGGTGCTGCGAGCAAAAGTTATGGTCTCGCGGTGGCGGCACTGGCGGGCGTGCCGAAGGACGTGATTAAGCGCGCGCGTAATAAGCTGAAGGAGCTGGAAGCATTATCTGGCAGCTCTGCCGCATCCACGGTGGAGGGTTCGCAAATGCAGTTGCTGGTGGCGGAAACCTCACCGGCGGTTGATGCTCTTGAGGCACTGGACCCAGACAGCTTAACGCCGAAGCAAGCGCTGGAGTGGATCTATCGCTTGAAAACGCTGGTGTAGTTATTCGCCCGCCCAGAAGCAACGCTCTGTGCGGGCTATTTTTTCTGTCTTACCATTCCCTGGTATTGAGCAATATCAGCAGGCTCATCCCAATCAACTCGCCCGGCTTTAAATCACACTATATCCCCCATCGATCACTAAATTCTCGCCATTGACCATGGCCGCTTCATTGCCGCTGAGATATAGCACCGTGCTAGCAACTTCTTCAGGCGTGGCAAAACGTCGCGAAGGGATTTTCGATTTCATCTGCTCGGCTCGCTCCCCATGCCAGTAACGCTTACCTAATTCCGTCTCAACCACCGTAGGTGAAATGGCATTGGCGGTAATGCCAAAAGGTCCCAACTCTGCTGCCAACACGCGCGTAAAAGAAACCATGCCTGATTTGCTGGTGCAGTATGCCGCGTGCTCATTGAGCGCAATGACGCTGGCCTGTGAGGCGATATTAATCAAACGGCCAAAACCTTGTTCCTTCATATAGCGGGCACAATGCTGAGCAAGGAAAAATGGCGCGGTCATGTTAATCAACATTGTGGTATTCCAGCTGGCGAGTTGTACTTCGCCCACGGCTTCCAGCATGCCAATACCGGCGTTATTGACCAGAATATCGATACGGCCAAAATCCTGATGGATTTGCTCTACCAGCTCGCCAAGCGCCTCGACGTTAGCCAGATCGAAAACGTAACCTCGCGTAGGATTGTCCATCTTGCTGGCAACCGATTTAACCTCTTCTGCGCGATCAACCATCGCGACTTGCGCGCCGGCAGCACTTAAGCAGCGAGCAATAGCGTAACCAATTCCCGATGCGGCGCCGGTGACTATGGCGACTTTATTTTGCAGTGAAAATAGTGTTGTCATGTTGCTATCCTTTTCATTTAGGGTGTTTATTCGGATTCGGTAGCGGTTGTCTTTAATGCCGCGTTACGCTCTATCTTTGGTTGGGGATTGCGAATAAAGAATGTCATCACGCCGCCGGCAAAATAGAGCAAAGAGAAAGTAATAATCACGTGCTCTATTTCAAATGACAGACCGAACATCAGTGCGGCAACCGCCGGGCCAATAAGATTACCGAAACCACCGCCCAGATTTTGTACCGAGACAGCCGCGCCTTTATGTTGCGGCGCCAGCATCGGGAATATCGCCCCCATCGGCACAAAGGAAGTGAGTGTTAAAGCTAATAACAGCGCGCAGACGATGGCCAACGCCAGATTACCTGGGAAAAGCGAGGGTAAATAATAGAAAGCAGCAGTGGTAATCGTGCATCCGAAGAAACCAAACCAGCGCATTTGAAAAATCCAGCCAATACGATCACCAATAATGCCCCAAAGTACATTGGTTACCGGTTGCACGAGGAAAAACACGCCCCAGATAGTCGCCCACTCTTTAGTAGAAAAACCCAACTCACGGGTAAAATATATCGGCATAAAGACCGGCAAGCCAAATAATGCCACATTACATAGGATGCGTGTTATCAGCGCAAAGAACATACTGCGGTCTTCAAAGATCAAGGTTATTCCACGCGATATTTCACGTAATTTTTCTTTGCGACTGACGCCTTCACTATTTAGATTCTCTTCACTCTGATTTTTAACCGAGAGGAATATAATCACGCCGCCCACCGCAGCAAACAACAGTGATAGCCAAAGCGTATTAATGAAGCCAATCTCCGGAACCAGAAGGCCGGAAAGGAAGGAAGCCGTGATGCCATAACCAATGGTAAACATCGACCATATCCAGCCGGTAGCTGAGGCAAGTCGATGCTCAGGCGTGCGCTGCACCACTAATACGTAGAAGCCATAAAAGAACAGCGGATAAGCGAAGCCACGCAGCGTATAACTGACCAACATCCAGATAAAGTTATTTTCACTCACACCGAAGTAAACAAATACGGCATGTAAAACCATCCACCAAATAGCGCCAGTGAGCATGATTTTCTTCGGGCCATAAATTTCACTAACCGCACCAGAAAGCCAACTTGAGACCGCAGCAGTTAATGCATAAACGGTGAAAACTAATGAGACTTGCTTTTCTCCATAGCCAAGATCGTAGAGATATCGGGAAAGATGAGCCAGTTCAATCCCATCGCCGGTCATGAAGATGGCCATCGCAATATATCCCCATAGCAGAGATATTGGCATACCTAAAACCACTCTGGAGTATTGTGACTTTGTACTGCTGCTTTGCACACTCATTGTTCTTCTTACTCCCTTTTAATTATTCATTACCTGAATATCCTGGTGATACAGCGAGCAAGAAAATGGCATAGCATGGAGCTAAAAACTTTTATGGGAGTGACACAGAGTAAGGAACAATGGCAATATTGCAAAGAAAGCCGTGCGTAGCATTACATTTTATTAAATGAGAGCAAGATAAAAAGCGCATTTATTAGATGTTTAATTAACATCTACTACGTTTAATTTACGTTTATCTTTATATTACGTAGGAAAGAGATTACGTGATGGCGTTAAAATTTTTCATAACGAGATAACAGAATCAGTGTCTTTATTTTTATCCAATAAAAAAGCGGTGGTTTTCACCACCGCTTCTTGTGTTACCTACGTATTCTGTTATTCGCGAAACAGTGCTTCGATGTTCAAACCTTGTGTCTGCAGAATCTCACGCAGACGACGCAGTCCTTCCACCTGAATCTGACGTACGCGTTCACGGGTCAACCCGATTTCACGGCCTACATCTTCCAGCGTTGCCGCTTCATAGCCTAACAGGCCGAAACGACGTGCCAGCACTTCACGCTGCTTGGCATTCAGTTCAAACAACCACTTAACGATACTCTGCTTCATATCATCGTCTTGCGTGGTGTCTTCCGGACCGTTGTCTTTCTCATCGGCCAGGATATCCAGCAGCGCTTTTTCGGAATCGCCACCCAAAGGTGTATCGACCGAGGTAATGCGCTCATTGAGACGCAGCATACGGCTCACGTCATCAACAGGCTTGTCTAGCTGCTCGGCAATCTCTTCGGCACTTGGCTCATGATCGAGCTTGTGCGAAAGTTCACGCGCGGTACGCAGGTAAACATTCAACTCTTTAACGATGTGGATGGGCAGACGGATGGTACGGGTTTGATTCATGATCGCCCGTTCAATTGTCTGACGAATCCACCACGTGGCGTAAGTTGAGAAACGGAACCCACGTTCTGGGTCAAACTTCTCTACGGCGCGAATCAAGCCGAGATTACCCTCTTCAATCAGATCCAGCAGCGCCAGACCACGATTGCTGTAACGGCGGGCAATCTTTACTACCAAGCGTAAGTTACTTTCAATCATGCGGCGACGAGAAGGAATGTCACCCCGCAGTGCACGGCGCGCAAAGAAGACTTCTTCTTCTGCCGTCAGCAGCGGTGAATAACCAATCTCGCCGAGGTAAAGCTGCGTCGCATCCAAAACGCGTTGCGTCGCACCCTGTGACAACAGCTCTTCTTCCGCTACGTCGTTGTTATCACCAGGTTCGTTCTCAACGAGAGCCTTCTCATCAAAAACCTCAGCTCCGTTGTTTTCCTCGAATTCCGCATCTTCATGTAAATCGTTAACTTTCAGCGTATTCTGGTTCATTAGCGGCTCCTACCCGTGATCCAAGGGCAGAACCAAGGTTCTGCCGGATTATCGCTGCGGTAAATAACGCAACGGGTTTACGGATTTCCCCTTGTAACGAATTTCAAAGTGCAATCGTACTGAACTGGTACCGGTGCTACCCATGGTAGCGATTTTTTGCCCCGCCTTAACTTCCTGTTGTTCCCGGACCAGCATAGAGTCGTTGTGGGCGTAGGCGCTCAGGTAGTCATCATTGTGTTTGATGATGATTAAATTACCGTACCCACGGAGCGCGTTGCCTGCGTACACCACTCTTCCCGAAGCTGTGGCGACAACAGGTTGTCCACGCGAACCGGCGATATCGATACCTTTGTTTCCGCCTTCCGCAGCGGAGAAGTTATCGATGATCTTCCCATCAGTCGGCCAACGCCAGCTTCCCACTGGAGTTGTGCTATTAGTCGTGCTGCTGACTGTAGGTGGTGCGACAACCGGAGCTGTGGTCGTTGCCACATTATTTGCTCCTTTCGACGGCAGCAACTTGCTACCCGACGAATTACCCGAATCATCAGAATACGTAATAACAGGTTGCTGTGCAACAGGGGTGGATTTAATTTGCGTCTGGCTCGGGGTAACTGGCACGCCGCCCTGTGTTGCATCAGCTACGGTGATAGCGTTGCCACCGGTGATGGTTTGGCCGTTGCCGTTGCCCACCTGCAGCGTTTGTCCGGCGTTCAAGCCATACGGGGCTGCGATGTTGTTGCGCTGTGCCAAATCGCGGAAATCGTTGCCGGTGATCCAGGCAATATAGAACAAGGTATCGCCACGTTTTACGGTATAGGTTTCGCCGCCGTAGCTACCTTTAGGAATATTCCCATAATTGCGATTGTACACAATGCGACCATTTTCTGTGGCCACATTATTATTGTCACTTACCATTCCACCAGTTGGTTGAGCCGATGGTGTGCCGCCGCTTAACATTCCGCCATGCGGCATCGCTGGCACAGTGCTGTTTTGCGAAGAGATCATGCCGCCACTCGGGGCTGAAGCCATACCGCTATCGCCGCTATTACCACCAATCTGGCTGATGGGTGCCTGTGTATTATCGCCTGAACTACAGCCCGCCAGCCAAAAACCTACCAAAGAAAGTGCCGCCAAACGGCGTAATTGAAATGCTGTGCTTCCCATGCTCACTGATCCCCCGTGATGGCAACCCTGAATATAAATGTGTAACGGCGTTAACCGCATTATCCACTGCGCGTAACGTTAAAAACGGTTTTTAGCATTGATAAACAAGGATAGTAACAATATCAACTGTGCCGTGCCATGTAACAGTTGTGAAGAATTGCGTAAGGATGGCTCAGGCCAGATCGCCCTGAACCAACGGCACAAAGCGTACGGGCTCGATAATTTCTTCAATCAATTCATCGCCCTGACGACGCAAACGCTTCAACACCTGCTGATCCTCGCCAACCGGCAGCACCATTTTGCCGCCGTCACCTAATTGCGCTATCAGCAAAGTCGGAATTTCAGGCGGTGCGGCGGTCACGATAATGGCATCAAACGGGCCACGCGTCGCCCAGCCCTGCCAGCCATCACCATGTCGCGTTGAGATATTGTGCAGATCGAGTTGCTTGAGGCGGCGCTTAGCCTGCCACTGCAATCCCTTGATGCGTTCGACGGAATAAACATGATTAACCAGATGCGCCAGGATAGCGGTCTGATAGCCAGAACCGGTGCCGATTTCCAGCACGCGCGATTCCGGCGTCAGCTCTAACAAGGCGGTCATGCGCGCCACCATGTAAGGCTGAGAGATGGTCTGGCCGTTGCCAATTGGCAGCGCTACGTTTTCCCAGGCTTTATGTTCAAACGCCTCATCGATAAAACGCTCACGCGGCACATCGGCAATGGCTTTCAGCAAGTGCTCATCATGAATGCCCTGCGCGCGCAGTTGCTCCAAAAGCGTTTCGATGCGGCGATTCACCATGCGAGTTTTACCTCTGCCTGGATCAGCCAGTCACTTAATACGTTTTGTGCTGCATGCGCAGTCAAGTCGACATGCAGCGCGGTTAGCGAAACATAGCCCGCATCCACCGCAGCGAAATCGGTATCCGGGCCAGCATCCAGCTTTTGCCCCGGCGGGCCAATCCAGTAAAGCGGTTGGCCGCGCGGATCTTCGGTGCAGATAACCTGATCGGCCGGATGACGACTGCCGCAGCGGGTAACGCGGAAACCTTTGATCTCCGCTAACGGCAAATCCGGCACGTTGATATTGAGAATGCGGCCAGTACGCAGCGGAGCTCGCGATAGCGCGCGTAACAGCGTACAGGTGATGGATGCGGCGGTGTCGTAATGCTGATGTCCGTTGAGCGAGACGGCGAGTGCAGGCAAGCCCAGATGGCGCCCTTCCATCGCCGCAGCGACGGTACCGGAGTAAATCACATCGTCGCCAAGATTTGGACCGGCATTGATGCCGGACACCACGATGTCGGGACGCGGCTGCATCAGCTTGTTGACTCCGAGGAACACGCAGTCAGTTGGCGTGCCCATCTGCACCGCGATATCACCGTTTTCGTGCGTAAAAGTACGCAGCGGCGTTTCCAGCGTTAACGAATTTGATGCGCCGCTACGATTGCGATCGGGCGCGACAACCTGCACCTCGGCAAACTCACGTAAAGCACGCGCCAGCGTCTGAATACCCGGCGCATGAATTCCATCATCGTTACTCAGCAATATCCGCATCGTTACCTTCTTGTTGGAGAAGCTCACGCACCACGCTGGTGGCAAAACTGCCGGCGGGCAGCCAGAACTGCATCTCCAGCGTCATATCGTCCCACCATTCCCAGCGCAGATCCTTTGGCACCACCAGCATTGCACGGCGCGCGGCATCAACGCGCTCGCGCTCAAGCAGTGTAATCAATTCTTCTGCACCTGCCAGGCTCTGCTGCTCAAAAAGCAGCGCATCGCCTTGTGGACCCGGATCGCCGCGCCCCGGCAGCGGCGCAGTGATGCGCAGTTGGTGATTATCAACGCGCTGCTGTACGTCAGGCAACTCTTCCGCCTGCGCCACAAACCAGCTTCCGCGACCGGCCAGCTGCACCGCATCGCCCACCTGCACCACATCCAGTGCGCCATCACGTTGCAAACGCGCGCTGGTAACCTGATTAAACAGATGGCTGCGGGTCGCTGACAACAGCAAACCTTTCATATTGCGATCGCGCGGACGGAATGTCTCCTTCGCCCACTGTTTCGCCTGCGTCAGGTTGTTGCCGCCACGACCAAAGCGCTGCTCACCAAAGTAGTTCGGCACGCCGCGCTGTTGAATCTGCTGCAAGCGTGCGTCGACTGCACGGCGATCGGAAATCTGACGCACCACTAAGCGGAACGCATTGCCCGCCAGCGCACCGGTGCGCAGTTTACGCTTATGGCGAATCACCTGCAGAATTTCAACGCCTTCCAGCTGGAATCCCGCCAGATTCGGCATGCCATTGCCGGGCACACGGAAACAGAGCGTTTGCTCGGTGACCGCATGACGATCTTTCATGCCGGCATAGCTGAGATCGCGCACCGGTACGCCAAGAAACTTGGCAATGGCTTCGGCGACAAAGCGCGTATTGCAGCCAATTTTACGGATGCGCACCAACAGCTGCTCACCTTCGCCATCGTAGGGATAGCCGAGATCTTCAATCACCACAAAATCTTCGGGATTGGCTTTGATGACGCCGGTGGCAGTCGGCACGCCGTGCAGGTAATGCAACTCACTCATGCCTGATCGGCCTTTATCAGCAGCGCAACCGCTTCACAGGCAATGCCTTCGCCACGACCGGTAAAGCCGAGCTTTTCGGTCGTGGTGGCTTTGACGTTGACGTCGTCCATATGGCATCCGAGATCTTCGGCGATATTGACGCGCATCTGCGGCACATGCGGCAACATTTTCGGTGCCTGCGCAATGATGGTCACATCGACGTTACCGATGCGATAGCCTTTCAGCTGAATACGACGCCAGGCTTCACGCAGCAAACCGCGGCTGTCAGCGCCTTTAAACGCCGGATCGGTATCCGGGAATAACTTGCCGATATCGCCCATCGCCACTGCGCCGAGCAAAGCGTCTGTCAACGCATGCAGCGCCACATCGCCATCAGAATGGGCAATAAAACCGTGTTCGAAGGGAATACGCACCCCGCCAATCACTAACGGACCTTCGCCGCCAAAAGCGTGAACGTCAAAACCGTGACCGATACGCATCATGCGCTCTCCTGTAACTGAATCTGGGTAAGATAGAAGGCCGCCAGCGCCAGATCTTCTGGCCGCGTCACCTTAATATTGTCGCTACGTCCGCTCACCAACAGCGGGTGATAACCGCAATACTCCAGCGCCGACGCTTCATCGGTAATGGTAGCGCCTTCATGGAGTGCGCGCGTCAGGCAAGCGGTGAGCAGCTGATGCGGGAAAAATTGCGGCGTTAACGCGTGCCATAAATCCTCGCGTTCAACGGTGTGGGCAATGGCGGTTTTGCCGGGTTCGGCGCGCTTCATGGTGTCGCGCACCGGCGCGGCCAGAATCCCGCCAACCTTGCTGTATTCGCGTACCGCTAACAGGCGCGCTAAATCATCCGGATGCAGGCAAGGACGCGCGGCGTCATGCACCAGCACCCATTCGCTGTGTTGAATAGCGTTTAAACCCGCCAGCACTGATTCGGCGCGCGTGTCGCCACCGGTCACTCTGAGAATGCGGGAATCCTGCGCCAGCGGCAGTGAGTCGAACCAGCCATCGTCATTGCTGACCGGCACAATCACCTGTTTTACCGCAGGATGTGCCAGCAGACGTGCGACGCTGTGTTCAAGAAGGGTGAATTGACCAATGGTCAGATACTGTTTTGGGCAGGCAGCCTGCATACGGCTGCCCACACCTGCGGCGGGCACCACGGCAATCACATCCGCAAGGATCGGGCGCTTGTTCATGGCTTATCGTTGTTGATTTTGCGCAGCTTGTTGCGCGTTACGTTTGTTCTGGTCTGGCACCAGACGATAGAAAGTCTCACCGGGCTTAATCATGCCCAGTTCATTACGTGCGCGTTCTTCGATCGCTTCAGAGCCGCCATTGAGATCGTCAATTTCGGCGAATAGCTGATCGTTACGCGCTTTAAGCTTGGCGTTATTCGCCTGTTGTGACGCGACGTCTTCGTTGACGCGCGTATAGTCATGAATACCGTTCTTACCCAGCCACAGGGAATATTGAAGCCATCCCAGCAGCACGAGTAGCAGTAACGTCAGTTTTCCCATCCCCGCCCCCTGAAAAACGGCCCAATCATCCCATAACTTGACGCTGGACTCCACAGCGGCGGCGAAAATGCCGCGCACGGGCGTTTAGCCGGACAAATAATGCCAGAGTAGGAGGCGAGACGGCAGGTAAAGTTTTGTAACCTGCCGATGCGTTTGCACATCAGCTGGGCGTTACCAACCGGAGAGAAATGAGAACAGCAGCCAGAACAGGCATATCACCACCATCGCTGTGGCGATACCGCTCCAGAATAAGTGAGTGCGGATCATCAGGCTGAGCACGATGCCAATCAGCACCGAAACCGGCAGCAGCGCGAGGAAGAATGGCCAGGTGTAGAGGAAGAAGAACAGCGTGTTGGAGCCGTAGAGCATGAACGGAATCGCCAGCGCGCACCAGTACGAGAGAAAGCCAAACACGCCGCCCGGCAGTGACGAGCGAGGCTCATCCGGGGTGCGTTCATCTTTACGGGCTAGCATGGGCGTTACGTTCTGCATAGAGGTCCTGTTGACGCTAAGCGCGGCAAACCCAGAAGGATTTGCCGCTGTCGGTTCAGGATCTGATGATATCGCGGTCACGCAGCAGGTCTAACAATTGGCCGGCGAGTTTTGTAACCAATTGTTCGCCATCAAGGTGGATTTCCGGGGCGTCTGGCGCCTCGTAAACGCTATCGATGCCGGTGAAATTTCGCAGCTCACCTGCACGGGCTTTTTTGTACAAACCTTTGGGATCGCGCGCTTCGCACACCGCCAACGGCGTATCGACAAACACTTCGATAAACTGCCCTTCCGCGAGCAGATCGCGCACCATGTTACGTTCAGCGCGATGCGGCGAGATAAAGGCGGTCAACACCACTAAACCGGCATCGACCATCAGTTTCGCCACTTCGCCGACGCGGCGAATGTTCTCTTTACGATCGTCATCGCTGAAGCCGAGGTCACGGCACAGGCCGTGACGCACGTTGTCACCATCCAGCAGATAGGTATTCACCCCCGCCCGATGCAGCGCCTGCTCCAGCGCGCCGGCCACGGTAGATTTCCCCGAGCCGGAAAGCCCGGTGAACCACAGCACCACGCCTTGATGGCCGTGCTGCTGTTCGCGCTCCTCGCGCGTTACCGGATGATCGTGCCACACCACGTTTTGATCGTGCTGCGCCATTACTTGCCACCCAGCAGATCGCGTGCGTTCCAGTGTGGGAAGTGACGACGCACCAGCGCGTTCAGTTCCAGCTCGAAATCGCTGAACTGGCCCGCTTGCGCACGCACATCGGTCAGCGGCTGATTAATCATCCCCGCGCCAACCGTCACGTTGCTCAGGCGATCGATAAAGATCATGCCGCCGGTCACCGGATTCTGGCGATAAGCGTCCAGTACCATCGGTTCGTCAAAGGTCAGTTCCACCAGGCCAATGCCGTTAAGCGGCAGGCTGTCCACCGTGCGCTTCTCCAGCGAGTTGATCTCCACCTGATGGATCACTTTCTCCACGCGCGCGCGGGTTTTCTTACCGGCGATCTTCACTTCGTAACTTTGGCCCGGCTGCAGCGGCTGTTCCGCCATCCACACCACGTCAACGTTGGCGGATTGCACTGCCTGCAGATCGGCCTCAGCATCCACCAACAGATCGCCACGGCTGATGTCGATCTCATCTTTCAGCACCAGCGTAATCGCTTCACCGGCGCCCGCTTCAGGCAGGTCGCCATCGAAGGTGACGATACGCGTGATGGTAGATTCCACGCCTGAAGGCAGCACTTTCACGCGCTGGCCGACTTTCACCACGCCCGAAGCCAGCGTACCGGCATAACCGCGAAAATCGAGATTCGGACGGTTTACATACTGCACCGGGAAACGCATCGGCTGATGATCCACCACGCGGTTCAGTTCAACGGTTTCTAATACGTCGAGCAGCGTTGGGCCGCTGTACCACGGCATGGTGACGCTTGGCGTTGCCACGTTATCGCCTTCCAGCGCCGACATCGGCACAAAGCGAATATCGAGGTCTTCCGGCAGCTGCGCAGCAAAATCGAGATAATCCTGTTTGATCTGCTCGAAGGTTTCTTGCTTGTACTCCACCAGATCCATCTTATTGATGGCGACCACCAGATGCTTGATGCCGAGCAGCGTGGAGATAAAGCTGTGACGACGCGTCTGATCCAGCACGCCTTTACGCGCATCGATCAGCAGGATCGCCAAATCGCAGGTCGATGCACCGGTCGCCATGTTGCGGGTGTACTGCTCGTGTCCCGGCGTGTCGGCAATAATGAATTTGCGCTTCTCGGTAGAGAAGTAGCGATAAGCCACATCGATAGTGATGCCCTGCTCACGCTCGGCCTGCAAGCCATCGACCAGCAACGCCAGATCCAGCTTCTCGCCCTGGGTGCCGTGACGTTTGCTGTCGTTGTGCAGCGAGGAGAGCTGATCTTCATAAATTTGACGCGTGTCGTGCAGCAAGCGACCAATCAAGGTACTTTTGCCGTCGTCGACGCTACCGCAGGTGAGGAAACGCAGCAGGCTTTTATGTTGTTGCGCGGTCAGCCAGGCTTCTACGCCGCCCTGATCGGCAATCTGTTGTGCAATAACGGTATTCATCTGTGTCTCCTTAGAAATAACCCTGACGTTTCTTCATTTCCATCGAACCGGCCTGGTCGCGGTCAATCACGCGGCCCTGGCGTTCACTGGTGGTGGAGACCAGCATCTCTTCAATAATTTCCGGCAGCGTCTGCGCTTCTGATTCCACCGCGCCGGTTAGCGGCCAGCAGCCGAGGGTACGGAAACGCACCATGCGCTGTTTGATCACTTCGCCTGGCTGCAGATCGATACGGTCGTCATCGATCATCATCAGCATGCCATCACGCTCCAGCACTGGACGCGGCGCCGCGAGATAGAGCGGCACGATCTCGATATTCTCGAGGAAGATGTACTGCCAGATATCCAGCTCGGTCCAGTTGGAAAGCGGGAACACGCGAATGCTTTCGCCTTTGTTAATCTGGCCGTTGTAGTTGTGCCACAGCTCAGGACGCTGATTTTTCGGGTCCCAGCGGTGGAAGCGATCGCGGAAGGAGTAGATACGCTCTTTCGCGCGCGACTTCTCTTCATCACGACGTGCGCCGCCAAATGCCGCATCAAAGCCGTATTTGTTCAGCGCCTGCTTCAGGCCTTCGGTTTTCATGATGTCGGTGTGTTTGGCGCTGCCGTGGACAAACGGGTTGATGCCCATCGCCACGCCTTCCGGGTTGCGATGCACCAGCAGCTCCGCGCCCATCGCTTTCACGGTGCGATCGCGGAACTCGTACATTTCACGGAATTTCCAGCCGGTATCAACATGCAGCAGCGGAAACGGCAGCGTGCCCGGATAGAAGGCTTTGCGCGCCAGATGCAGCATGACCGAGGAGTCTTTACCGATGGAGTACATCATCACCGGATTGCTGAACTCGGCCGCCACCTCGCGGATGATATGGATACTCTCTGCCTCCAGCTGGCGCAGATGAGTAAGTCGATTTTGGTCCATAATTTTTCCTCAAGCCAAATTGACAACGGCGGACTCGCGAGCCCCCTGCTGTGCCGAATGTTGGAACCAGGCCAATTGCCCGTGCAAATTTACGACTTCGCCAATCACTAACAGTGCTGGCGTGGGCGCGGCGGCTGCCAGCGCTTCCAGTTGATCTAAGGTTCCGGTCAGCACCTGCTGATCCTGACGTGTGCCGCGGCCAATCACCGCCACCGGCGTGGAGGCGGCGCGGCCATGTTCGATAAGACCGGCAGCGATTTCCGCCGCTTTCACCGTGCCCATATAAATCGCTAAGGTTTGACGTGCGCGCGCCAGCGACGGCCAATCAATGCCGTCGCCATCCGCGCGACAGTGACCGGTAATAAACAGCACGCTCTGCGCGTGGTCGCGATGGGTCAGTGGAATACCGGCATAGGCGGTTGCGCCTGCTGCAGCGGTGATGCCCGGCACCACCTGGAACGGAATACCCGCGGCCTGCGCCGCCTGCAGCTCTTCGCCACCGCGGCCAAAAATAAACGGATCGCCGCCTTTCAGGCGCACTACGCGTTTACCCTGTTGCGCCAGCGTCACCAGCATCTGATTGGTCTCTTCCTGCGGCACCGAATGCGCACCGGCGCGTTTGCCGACGCAGATGCGGTCGGCATCGCGCCGCACCAGCTCAAGCACTTCGTCGCTGACCAGATGGTCATACAGCACCACATCGGCCAGCTGCATCACCTGCAAACCACGCAGCGTCAGCAAACCGCTGTCGCCTGGACCGGCGCCTACCAGCGTAATTTCGCCCTGATTGTCGCTATCGTTTTCCAGTTCGTGATCCAGCGTGCGCCGCGCTTCATGGACGTTACCCGCCGCCATCTGGCTGGCGAACAGACCGTTAAAGGCGCGCTCCCAGAAGCGACGGCGGTCAGACATGCGGTGATAGCGCTGCTTCACCTTGTCGCGCCACTGCCCAGCCACTTCCGCCATCTGTCCGAGATTGGCCGGCAGTAACGCTTCAATTTTTTCACGCAGCAGACGCGCCAACACCGGCGCGGTGCCACTAGAGGAGATCGCCACCACCAGCGGTGAACGATCGACAATCGACGGGAAGATAAAGCTGCACTTCGGCTGATCGTCCACCACGTTCACCAGCTTGTGGC
This sequence comes from Pantoea sp. CTOTU49201, assembly GCF_032054795.1. Classification (NCBI taxonomy): domain Bacteria; kingdom Pseudomonadati; phylum Pseudomonadota; class Gammaproteobacteria; order Enterobacterales; family Erwiniaceae; genus Pantoea; species Pantoea sp. CTOTU49201. The sequence continues at coordinate 8,856 of NZ_DAMBSA010000013.1, read as the reverse complement.
GCGCGTTGGCGGCATCGAACACCTGCGCATTCAGCGCGTTGTCATCGGTGGCGGCAATCACAAGGAACACGCCATCCAGCTGCGCCGGATCGAAGCTGTGGGCGATCCATTCAATCGCCTCAATTTCCAGCAGCGCCTGCAGCTCATGACCGAGTTCGCGCGCGGCGACCAGCACGCGCGCACCGGCACGCCGCAGCAGTTCTATTTTGCGCGCAGCGATTTCGCCACCGCCGACAACCAGCACCGGACGGCTTTTGAGATCGGCAAAGAGAGGCAGATAATCCACGTTAACCTTGCTAGTTTTACAATAAGTTAACGCGACTATACGTCCCGCCCTTCGGACAGATGAAATTACGAATTGGAATGAGTAGTTACCGAATGGAATAACGACCCAGGATTGCTGATAACATTTTGTGCTTAACAAATGATATTGCTGGTGTTTCGGAGCAAATCAAATTGTGCAAGCGTCATCACAGTTTCATACTATCTCGGAATTTTTTTAGCATCACTGGATGTCAGAAAAGGACTATCACTATGTTTGCCACTTTCCGCCGCTGCGTGCTGGCAGCACTGCTTGCGGGCGGTTTGCCTTTCTTAGCTCAGGCTGCGAGCACTTCCACCGCGCCAGGACATTTTGCCGAACAGCAACTACGCCATATCGCCACTTATTTCCCCGGCCGCATGAGCGGCAGTCCGGCCGAGTTGCTGACTGCCGATTATCTGCAGCAGCAGTTCAGCCAGTTGGGATATCAGAGTAATACCCGCCAGTTTAAAACCAGCTATAACTGGCTGGAGAAAAAGGGCGAGAGCCGCCCGCACAAAGTCACGGCCACCTCGGTGATTGCCGCGCGTGCCGGGGAAGTGCCGCAGGAGATTCTGATCGTCACGCATCTGGATACCTGGACTCCGCTTAGTCGCCATGAAGCGGATAACAATCTCGGCGGCCTGCGCTTGCAGGGCGTGGATGACAATGCTTCCGGTCTGGGCGTGATGCTGGAGCTGGCGCAGGCGCTGAGTAAGACGCCGCTGCATTACGGCGTGCGCTTTGTGGCGCTGAGCGCTGGTGAAGCGGGCTTGCATGGCATGGATGATTATCTGGCGCGCATGAGCGTGCAAGAGAAGAAGAACACGCTGCTGGTGATCGATCTGAATAGCCTGATCGTCGGCGATCATCTCTACTTTAATAGCGGCATCAATACGCCATCGGCGGTACGCAAGCAGACCAGCGCGCGCGCCGTGCAACTGGCGCACCGCTACGGCATCTCCGCCGCCAGCCACGCGATGACCGCACGCGATTATCCCGGCGTGAACCCGTTCGATAAAGCCGGCATGCCATTGCTGGATGTCACTGCCGCCAACTGGGCGCTGGGCAACAAAGATGGGCAGCAACAACGCGCGCGCTCCAGCCATTTCCCGACAGGCAATGTGCGCCATCAAACCGAGCGCGATAATCTCAACTATCTCGATCACTGGCTGCCTGGCCGCATCACTCAACGCACGCGTGACAGCGTGAAGATTCTGCTGCCGCTGCTAACCGAGCTCGCTAATCCGACAACCTGAGGATTCACTATGTACGTGGTATATCTGAACTATTTTCGTCCGGTAGAAGAAGTGGAAGCGTTACTCGACCCACATGTTGCGTGGCTTAATCGCTATTTTGACAGCGGCGTATTTATTGCGGCGGGTCGCAAAGATCCGCGCACCGGCGGCGTACTGCTGGTGAAGGATATTGATCGTGCGCGGCTGGATACTATCCTGGCGGAAGATCCGTTTGTGGCAGTGGCGCATTATGAAGTTACAAAAGTGAATGTGACGCGTGCGGCGGAAGAGTTCGCGGTGTTAAAAGGGATTTGATTAAAAAGGAGCGCATGAATGCGCTCCCTACGTTGTAGGGTCGGCATTTATGCCGACCTGGTCAATTAACCTTCATGCAACCCGCATTCGCGCTTCAGGCCGAAGAAGCGAGTCTCTTCTTCTGCCATGCCCGGCTCCCACTTTTTGGTGGTATGCGTATCGCCCACTGACAGATAACCTTCATCCCACAGCGGATGGTATTTCAATCCTTGTTTGGTCAGATATTGATGCACCTGACGGTTATCCCAATCAATGATTGGCAGAATCTTGAACACGCCGCGCTGCACCGCCAGCACCGGCAAGCTGGCGCGACTGCCAGATTGATCGCGGCGCAGACCAGCAAACCAGGTTTGCGCACCCAGCGTTTCCAACGCGCGGTTCATCGGTTCCACTTTGTTGATCTGGTTGTACTGCTCAATCCCTTCGACGCCCTGCTCCCACAGTTTGCCGTAACGTGCTTCCTGCCAGGCCGCTGAGGTATCAGCACGGAAAATCTGCAGGTTAAGATTGAGCTTGTCGGTCAGCTCATCAATGAAGCGATAAGTTTCCGGGAACAGATAACCGGTATCGGTCAGGATCACCGGAATGTCCGGCTTCTGCTGCGTCACCATATGCAGCAAAACCGCCGCCTGAATACCAAAGCTGGATGACAGCACAAATGCGCCTGGCAGCTGTTCTAATGCCCAGCCCACACGTTGTTCAGCGGAGAGTTTCTCCAGCTGCACGTTGCTTTCAGCCAGCGCCATAATGCGGTCAACTTTTGATGAACCATTCAGTGCTGCGAGATCGAGTACCGTCATACTGCCTCCGAGTCCCAGAAATCACGGGCGGGATCAACCACGGCTTTAATGATGCCGGTGCGAATCACGAAGTCGCCAAAGCCTTCATCGGCCTGACGCTCGGTTGCCCAGCGCGCCACTAGCTCATCGATGCTGGCAAGGATTTCGCCTTCGTTGATGTTCTCGCGGTACATGCGTGGGATGCGCGTGCCTTCGCGGTTTCCGCCAATGTGTAAGTTGTAACGACCCGGTGCTTTACCCACCAGACCTAACTCCGCCAGCAAAGCACGGCCACAACCATTTGGGCAACCGGTAACGCGTAACACTATGTGCTCTTCGCCGACGCCGTGCTTGTGCATGATCTCTTCCACTTTGGTGACGAACGACGGCAGGAAGCGCTCGGCTTCGGCCATCGCCAGCGGACAAGTCGGGAACGCCACACACGCCATGGAGTTTTCACGCTGCGGCGTGACCGCTTCCATCAAACCGTGTTCACGGGCGATGGCTTCGATCTGCGCTTTTTGCTTCTCCGGCACGCCAGCCACAATCAGGTTCTGGTTGGCGGTCAGGCGGAAATCGCCCTGATGCACTTTCGCGATTTCAGCGATGCCGCGTTTCAGCGGACGGCCAGGATAATCCAGCAGACGGCCGTTCTCGATGAACAGCGTCAGGTGCCATTTCTCATCGATGCCTTTCACCCAGCCAATACGGTCGCCGCGCGAAGTAAACGCATACGGACGAATCGGTTCGAATGTCAGACCGGCACGCTTTTCCACTTCCGCTTTGAAGGTCTCAACGCCGACGCGTTCCAGCGTGTACTTGGTCTTGGCATTTTTACGATCGGTACGGTTACCCCAATCGCGCTGCGTAGTGACGACAGCGGCCGCCACGTCGAGGATCTTCTCAACCGGCAGGAAGCCGAACTCGCTCGCGGTGCGCGCGTAAGTCGCTTTGTTACCGTGATCAATCGACAAACCACCGCCAACCAGCAGGTTAAAGCCAATCAGCTTGCCCTTCTCGGCGATGGCGATGAAGTTCAGGTCATTGGCGTGCAGATCGACATCGTTATGCGGCGGCACCACAACCGTGGTTTTGAATTTACGCGGCAGATAGGTTTCGCCAAGAATCGGCTCTTTATCGGTGGTCGCGACCTTCTCTTTGTCCCACCAGATTTCAGCGTAAGCGCGGGTTTGCGGCAGCAGATGCTCTGACAGCTTTTTCGCCCACTCGTACGCTTCCTGATGCAGTTCTGATTCCACCGGATTCGAGGTGCACAGCACGTTACGGTTAACATCGTTGGCGGTCGCCAGCGCATCCAGCCCGACTTCGTGCAGCATCTGGTGCGTCGGCTTCACGTTCTTCTTCAGAATGCCGTGAAACTGGAAAGTCTGACGGTTAGTCAAACGGATGCTGCCGTAAATGGTTTTATCGGTGGCGAATTTATCAATCGCCAGCCACTGCGTTGGCGTGATGATGCCACCCGGCAGACGACAGCGCAGCATCATGGCATGACGCGGTTCGAGTTTCTGCGCAGCGCGCTCGGCACGAATATCGCGGTCATCCTGCTGGTACATGCCGTGGAAACGGATCAGCAGGAAGTTGTCGCCGGTGAAGCCGCCGGTCAGACCATCGTCGAGATCGTCGAGGATGGTGCCGCGCAGGTAGTTGCTCTGTTTTTTCAGACGCTCAGCGTCGACCAGCTTGCCTTCAACGACCAGCGGTCCAGGATGTTTTTCGCTCATTAGTAAACGTCTCGCTGATAACGGCGCTCAATGCGCAGCTCACTTAAAAATTCGTCAGCCGTTTCACGATCCATAGCGCCGTGTTCGACCACCACATCCAGTAATGCCTGCTCAACGTCTTTCGCCATACGATTGGCGTCGCCGCAGACGTAAAGGTGCGCGCCTTCCTGTAACCAGCTCCACACCTCCGCACCTTTGGCGCGGATTTTATCTTGTACGTAAACTTTCTCGGCCTGATCGCGTGACCATGCCAGATCGATATTGGTCAGCAGGCCATCTTTGACGTACTTCTGCCACTCCACCTGATAGAGGAAATCATCAGTGAAGTGCGGGTTGCCGAAGAACAGCCAGTTTTTACCGCCTGCGCCATCGTTGTCACGCTGCTGCATAAAGGAGCGGAACGGCGCGATGCCGGTGCCCGGACCAATCATGATCACTGGCGTTTCCGGATTAGCCGGTAAGCGGAAGTTATCGTTGTGCTCGATGAAGACGCGAATTTCGCCATCCTCTTCGATACGATCTGCTAACCAGGTTGAGGCACCGCCGCCGCGCTGGCGACCGTCGATTTCAAAGCGCACCGCACCCACGGTGATGTGCACTTCGGTTTCGTTTTCCGCCTGCGATGAGGCAATGGAGTACAGGCGCGGCGTCAGCGGACGCAGCAGGCCGGTTAATTGTTCGCTATTCAATTCGGTAGGTGCCTGACGCACCATATCGACAATTGGGAAGCTCTGCGCATAACTTTGCAGCTTCGGCTTGTCACCGGCCAGCGCCAGCAACGCGTCATTGCGGGACAGCGCCGCATACTGCTCAACGATTTGTGGCGTGTTGACCGTCAGCTCGAAATGCGTTTTCAGCGCTTCAGCCAGCGGCAGAGTTTTGCCCTGCACCTCTACCGGCTCGTCACCTTTCAGCCACACCAGCTGCAGCAGTTCCTGCACCAGCTCGTCATCGTTTTCAAACCACACGCCGAGCGCATCGCCCGGCTGATAGCGCAAGCCTGAATCGCCAAGGTCGATCTCGATGTGACGCACATCTTTATCCGAATCGCGTCCGGTGATCTTCTGGTTAGCCGCAAAGCTGGCCACCAGCGGCTCTTCTTTGGTGTACGGACTGCTGTCGACCAGATTGACGCTGCCCGCCGCAGTAACGGCGGCCTGCGCTGGCGATTGGCTCGGCACACGCGCTTTCAGAATCTCGGTGATCTGCTGACGCCACGCGTTCGCCTGATCTTTGTATTCAACATCGGCATCCACACGATCCAGCAGACGCTCTGCACCCAGCTCAGCCAGACGCTCATCAAAGTCTTTACCGGCTTTGCTGAAAAACTCATAAGAGGTATCGCCAAGACCGAACACGGCAAACGCGGAGCCCTCAAACTTCGGCGCTTTCTTCGACAGCAGGAACTTGTGCAGCGCCACGGCTTCTTCCGGTGGCTCGCCCTCGCCTTGCGTGGAGGTCACCACCACCAGCAGCTTTTCCTGACCGATCTGCTTGAATTTGTAATCGCCGGCGTTAACCAGATTGACGCTCAGCTTGGCAGCCAGCAGGTCATCACGCAGCTGCTCAGCCAGGCGACGCGCGTTACCGGTCTGCGAGGCGGAGATCAGCGTGATGGTCGGGGTTTCTGCCTGAACCGGCGCTGGTGCGGCAACCGCACCCGGCGTCTGATTGACCATGCCCCAGAAATAGCCGGAGAGCCAGGCCATCTGAGTGGTGTTGAAATCCGTGGTCGCCGCCTGTAAGCGCGCGAGTTGCTCCGGTGATAACGGAAGCAGTGAACCTGGTGCCTGAGTCGTCATTGCGTTAAAAATTCCAGTGTCAGAAGTCCGGATCAATATGTTGCGAAAGAATGCGTAGGTTACCGGGCTGTATATTAACGATTAAATACGCCTTCGACATATTAAATAACCAAAATGACTAAGTGGTTTTTCGGGTAAAGTTAACCAGCAAAAGTGGTAAATGAAGGCGATATGATTCAATGAGTTAATTAAGCGTTTGGCGTTGAGAAGGCGCAAAATGCCCTTTTCGTTGCCAGCGGGTGCGAAAAATCTGCAATTCAGGTAGACTTCAGCGGTTTTTAAGTCTGAGAGCCATTATGTCTACCACGTTATTTAAAGAGTTCCAGTTCGAATCTGCCCACCGCTTACCTCACGTGCCGGAAGGCCACAAATGTGGGCGTTTGCACGGCCATTCGTTCCTGGTGCGATTAGAAATTACCGGCGAAGTGGATGCGCATACCGGTTGGGTAATGGATTTTGCCGAACTGAAGGCGAAGTTTAAGCCGCTGTATGAACGCCTCGATCATCACTATCTGAATGACATCCCGGGTTTAGAAAACCCGACCAGTGAAGTGCTGGCGAAATGGATTTGGGATCAGATGAAGCCGATTCTGCCTGAATTAAGCGCGGTGATGATTAAAGAGACCTGCACCGCCGGCTGCGTTTACAAAGGTTAATTGTGTTTTCGGGCTGCGTGAGTGCAGCCTGACTTTCCTGCTATACGCTTCTTTACTTACCTTTCATCCCACTGTCATCTGCCGCCTCTACGTTGTTGTCTCCTTCATTAAAGATCAAGAGAATCAACAATGAACCTGGTAAAACGCCTTTCCCTGATTGCAGTTTTTGTTTCCGCCTCTGCCGCCGTTCAGGCGCAAAATATTCTCGATTTTCCGCAACCGGATAAAGTGCCGGATGAGTTCTTTGCCGTAACCGAAATTCCAGCGGGCGGCATGATCAAATATGAAACCGACGCCAAAACCGGCTTTATTTTTGCCGACCGTTTCCAGTCAATGCCGGTTGCCTATCCTGCAAACTATGGCTCGCTGACGCAGTCGCTGGCGGGAGATGGTGATCCGCTGGATGTGATTTTCTATACTCGCGCACCGCTGCAACCGGGCACGTTGATCAAACTCCGTCCGATTGGCGTGCTGAAAATGATTGATGGCGGCGAAAAGGACGACAAAATCGTTGCCGTGCCAACCAGCAAAATCGACCCGACCTACGACGACATTAAAGAGATGAGCGACCTGCCGAAGATCGAGCAGGAACGTTTGCAGGCGTTCTTCCGCGTGTATAAGCAGTTGCCGGATGGCAGGAAGAAAGTTGAGCTGAACGGTTTTGAAGATGCGGCGAAAGCCAAAACTGAAATCAAACAGGCGTTTGATGCCTATAAAGCGAAGCAGTAAAGGTTGCGGTCGCCATGAATGGCGACCCTACATATAGGGTGCGCATTTATGCGCACCAGGCCGAATTAGGCGATATTCAAATATTTGTGCGTCTGCATCGAAAGCCGCCAGTTGCGGGCGATGCAGGTTTCGATGCAGAGTTTAGTAGCCGCATCGCCGCGACTGATCGGTTGCAGCGCCACAATGCGCTTTTTATCGTCGTGCAATCCCGCCAGCAATTCATCTAACGCTTCCACATCACGCTCACGCGCCACCGGATGCTTGATTTCATCTGCGCGCTGCAATGCCTGCGGCAATACGTCGTAGCCACCGCGCATATTCACCTTGGGTGAAACCGTTACCCAGGTTGCATCGGAACACTGCACTTCGTGCGTGCCGCTGGTTTCGATCTGGCAGGCAAATCCCGCCGCTTCTAATTGTTCCGTCAAAGGGCGCAGATCAAAAATCGCCGGTTCGCCGCCAGTGATCACCACATGACGTGCGGTCCAGCCCTGACGTTGAATGGTGTCGATCAGCATTGCCGCATCAGCGTTGCCCCACGCATCGCTTTCCACGGTTTTAATCAGAATATCGCCGAGCGAGGTCTCCCGATCCGCCCGCTTTTCCCAGGTATGTTTGGTATCACACCAGCTACAGCCCACCGGACATCCTTGTAAGCGGATGAACAGCGCCGGAACACCGGTGTAAAAACCTTCGCCCTGCAGCGTCTGGAACATTTCGTTAATCGGGTAGAACATTTTTCACTCACGTCTAAAATTTGAGGCGCAGATTATGGCAGATCTTCTGCGCTGAGTAACAGCTGCTTCGTGCCAAATAAAAGCAAAAGCCCCGCACAAGGCGGGGCTCTATTCAGACGATGCTGCCCGCTGGCAGCATACTCAGGCGATTACGCCTGGCCTTTAACTTCTTTCAGACCGTTGAACGGTGCTTTGCTGCCCAGTGCTTCTTCGATACGAATCAGCTGGTTGTACTTAGCAACACGGTCAGAACGGCTCATAGAACCGGTTTTGATCTGGCCAGCTGCAGTACCCACCGCCAGGTCAGCGATGGTTGCATCTTCGGTTTCACCTGAACGGTGTGAAATCACCGCAGTGTAACCCGCATCTTTCGCCATCTTGATTGCAGCCAGAGTTTCGGTCAGTGAACCGATCTGGTTGAATTTGATCAGAATGGAGTTAGCGATGCCTTTATCGATACCTTCTTTCAGGATCTTGGTGTTGGTTACGAACAGGTCGTCACCTACCAGCTGGAGTTTGTCGCCCAGTACTTTGGTCTGGTATGCGAAACCAGCCCA
>NZ_DAMBSA010000012.1:0-27315 GCF_032054795.1 Pantoea sp. CTOTU49201 | reverse complement strand
TGACGGCCATCGTACAGATGAGTGATCAGGAAAGTACCGATCGACATGGTGATGCCGCTCACCACGCCGAGAATGAACATGCACAGCGAGAAGACGGTGAGATCGTGGCTGGTCATCAGACCCGCAACGGCGAGGATCATCAGCACGAAGCCAAAGATCAGCTGACGCTTCAACGGCACAATCACCATCAGCCAGGCGTTCAGGAACACCGACACCAAAATGCCCGCATTAAGGAATGTGAAGGTGTTGCTCATTTCTGAAATAGGGCGCTGGAAATACTGCGCGATATTGTCCAGCACCATACCGGTAACGATCACCAGTGCGCCGGTGAGCGCATAGGAGAAATAGCTAATCCAGGTAAGGCCAATGCGATTACGGTTTGTCATGTTCTGAACCTGTTAAGCGCCGAGATTGGCAAAAAGTGTCATGAATTGTAAGTGTTGCTGTGATCTTAATAAACAACGAGTGTAACAAGGCGGAAATATTTCATTGAGAGTGTGATTTTTGTCACGCAAATGATTGCGTGGCGGCAAAAGTATGACAATAGCAACATCCGCGTAAATATCGGTAAAACGCTGGCTCTTGGATCACATGCTCTTTACAATCAATCTCGTTTTTGAGCTAGCTCTCCATGGTAAGGAATCTTTCATGCTTAAACGTACTTTGACAGCGGCGGTTGCCCTGTTAGCGCTCTCTTCTGTATCTTCTGCCGCGCTTGCCGCAAAAGGGGATCCACATGTGCTGCTCACCACTTCTGCGGGCAATATTGAACTCGAACTGAACAACCAGAAAGCCCCGGTTTCGGTGAAAAACTTCGTTGATTACGTCAACAATGGTTTCTACAACAACACCATTTTCCACCGCGTGATCCCTGGTTTTATGATTCAGGGCGGCGGTTTCACTACCGATATGCAGCAGAAGCAAACGGTAGCGCCGATCAAGAACGAAGCCGACAACGGCTTGCGTAATCTGCGCGGCACCATTTCGATGGCGCGTACCGCAGATAAAGATAGCGCCACCAGCCAGTTCTTCCTCAACGTAGCCGACAACGCCTTCCTCGATCACGGTCAGCGTGATTTCGGGTATGCGGTGTTTGGTAAAGTTGTGAAAGGCCAGGATGTGATCGACAAGATTGCGCAGGTCCCGACTAAAGATGTAGGCCCGTACCAAAATGTGCCGTCAAAACCGATTGTTATCCTCTCCGCCAAAGTCCTGCCTTAATTCTTAAACGCGCCATTTTCCACTGGCGCGTCATTTGCACTCCGGCAAAGCAAAAAATTGCTGCTTATACTTAGGGCTCACTGCTTGCCGGAGGCGCTATGACCAGCAAACTCACCGAGAAACAGAAAGCCACCTTGTGGCAGCAGCGCCGTGCTGCGAGCTATCAAGCCAGCTGCCGACTGGCCGGATATTCCTATAGTGAAGCTCTTATCGATGCCGAACATGCTGAGGAGCGACTTGAGTCGCTGAGGAGGCAATATGGTGGATAACAGCTTAGCAGTACGCGATCCCTATTTGTGGCACAACGACAATGTGTTGAAGAATCGCCTCGATATTCATGATGAAGCCCAGCTGCGCAAAGCGGAACTGGCTTTCAGCACCGCGCGCCTGGCGACGTTAGAACTTGGCCAGCGCAGCATCGGTTTGCCACGTCTTTGCCATATTCATCGCACGCTGTTTCAGGATCTCTACAGCTGGGCGGGAGAACTGCGCACCATCGATATCTGGCGCGATGAAACGCCGTATTGTCATTGCGAATATATCGAGAAAGAGGGCAATACGCTGATGCAGGCGCTGGAGGAAGAGCGCGGATTAGCTGACCTTGAGCAGGAAGCTTTCGTGGCGCGTATCGCGCATTACTACTGTGAGATCTTCGTGCTGCACCCGTTCCGTGCCGGCAATGGCCGCGCACAGCGCATCTTCTTCGAGCAGCTGGCATTGCATGCCGGTTATCAGCTTGCGTGGGAAACGCTCGAACGCGATGCGTGGCGCGCCGCGATCTCGGCTGGAGTTGCGGGCGATCTGGCGCCGCTTACCGCGCAGTTTGCGAAAGTGGTGAGCCCGGCGAACTAAAATGGGTAGAATAGCGCCGCTTTTACTGGCCTGAGGGCGCTATGCTGCTGCTAATCGATAACTACGACTCCTTCACCTGGAATCTCTATCAGTACTTTTGCGAACTGGGCGCAGAGGTGCGCGTGGTGCGCAACGACGCCATTACGCTGGATGAGATGGAAGCGCTGCCGCTGACGCATCTGGTGATTTCACCGGGCCCGTGTACGCCGGATCAATCTGGTATTTCGCTCGCGGCGATTCGCCATTTCGCCGGGCGCGTGCCGATCCTTGGCGTTTGCCTGGGGCATCAGGCGATTGCGCAAGCTTACGGTGCGCAAGTGGTGCGCGCGCGCCAGGTGATGCATGGCAAAACCTCGCTGATCAAGCACACTAATCAAGGTGTGTTTCGCGATCTGAATAATCCGCTGACCGTGACGCGCTATCACTCATTGATTGTGGCGCGCGATACGCTGCCGGCTGAGTTTGAAGTCACCGCGTGGACCCTTCGCGACGGCCAGCCGGATGAGATCATGGGTTTCCGCCATCGCACTTTGTCGCTGGAAGGCGTGCAGTTCCATCCGGAAAGCATCCTCAGTGAGCAAGGGCATCAGCTGCTGGCTAATTTCCTCAACGCGTAACTTATGTTTGCCTTCGTGTGATTTTTTATGCATATTTTGTGATTATATTTTCACATCAGCTCAACAAATAACCCGATGAGGTCATCAATGGCAGCGGAAAAACTAGCGGTAACCCGGGAAACGTTCGATAACGTTATTTTGCCTGTTTATGCACCTGCGCAGTTTGTGCCGGTAAAAGGTAAAGGCAGCCGAGTGTGGGATCAGCAGGGCAAAGAGTATATCGATTTCTCTGGCGGTATCGCGGTGACTGCATTGGGCCATTGTCATCCGGCGCTGGTGGAAACGCTGAAAACCCAGGGCGAAACCTTGTGGCACACCAGCAACGTGTTCACCAACGAACCAGCGCTGCGTCTGGCGAGTAAACTGATTGCCGCGACCTTTGCCGATCGGGTGTTTTTCGGTAACTCCGGCGCGGAAGCCAACGAAGCAGCATTCAAGCTGGCGCGTTATTACGCCTGCAAAAAACACAGCCCGTTCAAAAGCAAAATTATCGCCTTCCATAACGCCTTCCACGGCCGCACGCTGTTCACCGTGTCGGTTGGCGGCCAGCCGAAATACTCCGATGGCTTCGGTCCAAAACCGGCGGATATCGTGCATGTGCCGTTCAACGATCTCAATGCGGTAAAAGCGGTGATTGATGATCACACCTGCGCCATCGTGGTCGAGCCGATTCAGGGCGAAGGCGGCGTAATGCCGGCCACGCCAGAATTTATGCAAGGTCTGCGCGCGCTGTGCGATGAACATAATGCACTGCTGGTACTTGATGAAGTGCAGAGCGGTATGGGACGTAGCGGCAAACTGTTTGCGTATGAGCATTACGGTATCAAGCCCGATATTATTACCAGCGCGAAAGCGCTGGGCGGCGGTTTCCCGGTGAGCGCGATGTTGACTACCAACGAAATCGCCTCGGTGATGGCGCCGGGCGTTCACGGCACCACTTACGGCGGCAATCCGCTGGCCTGTGCTATCGCTGAAACGGCGCTGGATATCATCAATACGCCAGAAGTACTGGTAGGTGTAGAAGCGCGTCGTCAGCAGTTTGTTGAAGCGCTGCAAGCCATCGACAGCAAATTCGATATCTTCAGCGAAATTCGTGGCAAAGGTCTGCTGATTGGTGCCGCGTTGAAGCCACAGTTCGCCAGCAAGGCGCGTGACATCCTCAACGCCTCCGCAGCGGAAGGGCTGATGATTCTCACCGCTGGCACCGACGTGATTCGTTTTGTGCCGTCGCTGGTGATTGAACCTACCGATATCGCCGAAGGCATGACGCGTTTCGCCAGCGCGATTGAAAAGGTGCTAGCCGCTTAATCCGCTTTGGGACGTAACACCTTGAGCCAGCGGCCATGATGCGGTCGCTGGCTCCACGCCAGCGAAGAGATGGTGTGCATCACGTTGAGGTGCTGCAAAATCCGCTTCACATGCTGTTCGACAATCGTCACCGGCCCTTCATTGAGATTCTCCGGCGCTTCCAGAATATTGCTGTCGTTGCCCGGCCCGTCATACGCCAGCCGCTGCTGACAACGCTGCAGCGCGATTTCACAGGATTGCAGATAACGTTCCGCTAGTTTCGCCGTCAACATGGTGTGCTCACGCGCCAGAATCGTCATGGCGTTAATGTGCTCGACGATAAACTGACTGTGTGTAACCCACATGCGCATATCTTTCAGGTATTGCAGATTAAAGCCTGGCTCGCTCGATGCCTGGTTCAATGAGTTGAACAGCGCGTTGTGCGCCTGATTAACCTTCATGCGCTGATATGCTAGTTTCTCCGGCGACTGTTCCGGCCCCAACAACATTCGCAGCGCTTCCTGATAGGCTTCCAGCGCATCGTGCGCATTCTTGCGCAGCAGTCCGCTTTGCCACTGCGGCCACAGCCAAATCATCCCGGCGAAGGCAATCAAGCAGCCCATCAAGGTATCCATCATACGCGGCAGCAGAAACTGCGCGCCGTTGAGCGACAGCAGCTGCAGCGAATACACCGCCGTGACGGTGAAGCCAATCATCGACCAGCCGTAATATTTCCGCGTGATCAGATAACTCGCCAGCGTGATCCCCAGCATAAACAGCAGCGTGATCGATTCCGGCACCGCCAGCCGTAACGAGGCGGCGGCGATCAGCAAACCGGCAAAAGTGCCCAGCGCACGGTGCTGGATGCGCACGCGCGTCGCGCTGTAACCGTTCTGGCTGACGAACATGATGGTCATCAGAATCCAGTAAGGTTTGGGGATGTTAAAGAACAGCGCCAGCGAACTGCCAAACATCAGCATTACGGCGAAGCGTGCCGCGGTGCGTAACGCGGTGGATTTGAATGACAGATAACTGCGCAGCGCGGGTAACAGCGGCAAACGGCGCTGGCGATCGGCCATCAGGTCACGCGTGTAGAGCGGCTTCTGCGTACGCAACACGCGGGCGATGCGGCTGAAGTGATACAGGCAGAAGTTGCCGACCGGATTATCCGGATGCTGACGCGCAATTTTCTCCAGCGCGCCGAGCTGTTTCTCCATATGAAAACGATCCGGCAGCTGATGGTAGAGAATTGCATCCGCCAGCACGCGCAGCCGCGCCGAGATGATTTTGGCGTTCCAGCGAATCACCGCTTCGGCGTGGCTCTCTTCAACCAGCTTCTGCACCTCTTCGGGCTGATGCAAACTCACCGAGATGTGTTCCTGCAAATCCAGCGCCACCTGGAAAGCGCGCGTCAGGCGTTTGTGGCTGTTATCGCGGCTGGCCGACAGCATATGCATTTGCTGGTAGCAGGTGGTGATGAGATCTACTGCCTTTTGCTGACGCGCCAGCAGCGGTGGCAGCGCTTTTTCCGGATCGGTCAGCTGCGTCAGTAAGGTGTATTTAGCATCGCAATAATCCGCCAGCTCGCGGAACAGCAGGCTAAGCGATTCGCGCATCGGCTGCTCTTTCCACAGCCAGAACCAGAACCAGTTGAATAAGCCGTACCACAGCGTGCCACCAATGTAGAGCAGCGGCGGCACCCACATCGGCATGCGTCCCACTAAGCTGAGCGTGAAGATGGCGGCAATCAAAGTCGCGGGTAGCAAGCGCGCATGCAGCGGACCGATTTCGCCGGTCACGCCAATCAGCAGCGGAAGTGCCAGTAAAATCAGCGGCAGCGGAATCTGGTAAGCGGTGAGAATTTGCATCAGGAAACTGCCGGTGGCAAACAGCGAACCACCCACAATCAGGCGTTTGAAGAAGCGTTTGTGCGGCGTATCCAGCCCCGCCATGTTGCAGCAGGCAGGCACTAACGAGAACAGCAGACCTTTTTGCAGATCGCCAAACAGCCAGCCGAGAGCCACAGGCAGGCACAGCACCAGCGTTTGCCGCAGCGCATAGTTAACTTCAGGATGATAGATGATTCGACGCCACATCAGCTCATCGCAAATAGAAACGGCGCGATGTTGCCATCACGCCGTGGGTGAGAAGAAATTAGCGGGTGCCGTAAACGACGATGGTTTTACCGTGTGCGGAGATCAGATTCTGATCTTCCAGCATTTTCAGGATACGACCCACGGTTTCGCGTGAGCAGCCCACGATCTGACCAATCTCCTGACGGGTGATTTTGATTTGCATCCCGTCTGGGTGAGTCATCGCATCTGGCTGTTTGGCCAGATTTAGCAGCGTTTGCGCGATGCGTCCGGTTACATCGAGGAAGGCAAGGTTGCCCACTTTCTCAGATGTCACTTGCAGACGACGCGCCATTTGCGACGAAAGTCGCATTAAAATATCCGGGTTTACCTGAATCAGCTGACGGAATTTTTTGTATGAAATTTCAGCCACTTCGCAGGCAGACTTCGCACGTACCCAGGCACTACGTTCCTGGCCTTCTTCGAAAAGACCGAGTTCGCCGATGAAATCTCCCTGATTGAGGTAGGAGAGAATCATCTCTTTGCCTTCTTCATCTTTAATCAGTACCGCTACGGAACCTTTTACGATGTAGTACAGCGTTTCCGCTTTCTCACCCTGATGGATGAGCGTGCTTTTGGATGGATATTTGTGAATATGGCAATGGGACAGGAACCATTCGAGTGTAGGGTCTGTTTGCGGTTTGCCGAGAACCATTCGCTATTATCCTCTGTTGTAATCGTGCCCAAAATACAGGGGGCATTTTTCCCTGTCAGGCGGTTTAATCGTCGAGCGTTTCCAGTAAAGGAAAAATTATTCCGGGTGGACTCTTAAGCTACGCTTTTGATTCTTCCGGCCTTCGTCTGTGATGACGAAAATATTTTCAGCACTGTTTGTAGCACAGCTTTTGCGAGCTGTCTTGTGTTGTCTCGCTTCAGCAGAAGGGGGATTACTCTGGATTGCTGTTTGTCAGGTGAAAGCGTACTCTGGCGGCAAAACCGCCGCTTCAGGAGAGAGAATAATGCAGGCACGAGTGAAATGGGTGGAAGGTCTTACCTTTCTCGGAGAATCCTCATCTGGCCATCAGGTATTAATGGACGGTAATTCCGGTGATAAAGCGCCAAGTCCAATGGAGATGGTGCTGATGGCCGCAGGCGGTTGTAGCGCCATTGATGTGGTATCGATCCTGCAAAAAGGGCGCAGCGATGTGGCCGATTGCGAAGTGAAACTCACCTCAGAACGCCGTGAAGAGGCACCACGCATTTTTACCACCATCAACCTGCATTTTATTGTCAGCGGCAAAGCGTTGAGCGATAAAGCGGTTGCGCGCGCGGTTGACCTGTCGGCGGAAAAATATTGCTCAGTGGCGATCATGCTCGGTAAAGGCGTGGAAATTACCCACAGTTATGAGGTTGTCGAGTTGTAATCGGTCTTAGGGGAGGCATTCATGCCTCCCTTTTCACAGCCCGCACCAAACCTATTCAATCCGCTTCCCTTCAATCAGTCGCTGTACCAGCGGCAGCATAATCAGCTCCATCGCCAATCCCATTTTGCCGCCCGGCACCACCAGCGTATTGATGTGGGAAATAAACGATCCCTGAATCATCGCCAGCAGATAGGGGAAGGCGATGCCTTCCAGACCGCGAAAATGAATCACCACGAAGCTTTCGTCCAGCGAGGGAATTTCGCGGGCGGCAAACGGGTTTGAGGTATCAACGGTCGGCACGCGCTGGAAGTTAATGTGGGTGCGCGAGAACTGCGGCGTGATGAAGTTAATGTAATCCTCCATCGAACGTACCACCGAATCCATCACCGCTTCGCGTGAATGGCCGCGCTCGCCGGTGTCACGCACCAGCTTCTGAATCCACTCAAGGTTAACAATCGGTACCACGCCAACCAGCAAATCGACATGCTCCGCCACATTTTGCTGCTGCGTGACCACGCCGCCGTGCAAGCCTTCATAAAACAGCACATCGGTGTTTTCCGGCAGCGGCTGCCACGGCGTGAACGTGCCCGGCACCTGATTCCACGGCACCGCTTCATCGTAGGTGTGCAGATATTTGCGTGATTCGCCGAGGCCGGTTTGGCCGTAATGTTTGAACGTCTGCTCCAGTAGGCCGAAGTCGTTGGCTTCCGGGCCAAAGTAGCTGATGTGGCGACCGAGATCGCGCGCTTTGCGGATCGCCATGTCCATTTCCGGACGCGTGAAGCGATGGAAACTGTCGCCCTCGAGTTCCGCCGCATGCAGGTTCAGCTGCTGGAAAATCTTACGGAAGGCGAGGCTGGTGGTGGTGGTTCCGGCGCCGCTGGAACCGGTGACGGCAATAATTGGATGCCTGGCTGACATAACAGAGCTCCCTGTGAAGTCCGGCGATGAGCATTGTTACCACGAATTGCCGCTGGGTGCATCAGCCGCGAAATTCACCCTTCGGCATAATATTGATCGATTCATGCAGTTCCGACCACACCAGCACCACGTCGCCGCGCTCCAGCTGGCGGCGCACGTCGGCGACTTTTTGCAGCAAACTGCGTTCCTGCTCGCCGTAATCGGTGCCTTCGCGTAACACGAAGGTTTCAATCAGGTTTTCCAGCGTCTCCGCTTCGAGTTGTTGCCAGGGAATAATCACTATTACACATCCAGATAAGTTGAGAGCCAGTCGGGCACGCGCTGTTCCAGCCACATTTTCGGTTTAAGCAAGGTGCCGCCGACAAAGCCGACGTGGCCGCCTTGCTGCGTCAGCTGATACTGAATGGAAGCTGACAGCTGGTCAGGTTGCGGGATCACGGCATCGGTCATAAAGGGATCGTCTTGCGCATGAATGATCAGCAGCGGTTTGCGCACGCCGGTGAGCAGCGGCATCGCGCTGGCTCGTTGATAATAGTCGTTGGCGTCAATAAAACCGTGCGCACGTGCGGTTATCGCATCATCGAACTCGCGTAAGCGGCGGAAAGCACGTAACTGGCTGAGATCGACCGGCAGCGTGCCGGGCCAGGCGCGCAGTTTACGCGTGGCGTTCTTTTTCAGCTGCGTCAGCAAATAGTGTTGGTAGAAGCGCGAAAAGCCAATGTCCAGCTTGCCGCTGCACGGTTCCAGCGCCAGCGGCGCTGAGATGGCGATGGCGGCATCAATCGGCACATCGTGACCTTGCTGACCGAGCAGGCAAGCCAGCATGTTGCCGCCCAGCGAAACGCCGACAGCGGCGGTCGGCACGCTGCCCCATTCGCGCTGCAGCCAGTTAAGGAAATAGGTGGCGTCTTCGGTTTCACCGGAGTGATAGATGCGCTTCAAGCGATTAGGTTCGCCGCTGCAGCCGCGAAAGTGCATCACCACCGCCAGCCAGCCGCGTGCCTGACACGCCTGCATCAGGCCGTGCGCATACGGGCTGCGAAAGCTGCCTTCCAGGCCGTGAAACATCACCATGCGCGGCTTGTGACGTGCCTGCGCCGGATCTTCGCTCCACGCTAAATCGACAAAATCGCCGTCCGGCAGGTCAAGACGCTGCCAGTGCGGACGCAACGTGACGCGGCGGCGCAGAATGCGCGGCAGCAGCGTTTGCAGATGCGCGTTACTGAATCCGCGCAGTGGTTTAAAGCGCTCGCCGCTGGGGCGATCAAAATAGCTTGGGTAAAGGCTTGTCTGATGCATAAGTCGCTGATAGCTTCGATGGGTTGTTCGCTTTACTGGGTGAGGAGCACCCGAATATACATGGAACTGAGTCTTTTTTTATCAATGTTAGGTTTTCTTTGGGTCGCGGCCATCACGCCCGGGCCCAATAATATGTTACTTACCGCCTCGGGTGCTAATTTTGGCTTCCTGCGCACCATACCGCTGCTCATTGGTATCATGATTGGTATGCAAGTCATGTTGCTGATGGTGGCATTTGGCATCGGCGGTCTCATCCTGCTTTACCCTTCGCTGCATCTGATCCTGAAGATTGCCGGTAGCCTTTATCTGCTGTGGCTGGCGTGGAAAATCGCCAGCGCCGAGTATGAAAAGCTGGAAACCGATGATGTGACAGTGAAGCAGATGCCGTTCTGGCAAGGCGGCTTGCTGCAGCTAATCAACCCAAAAGCCTGGCTCATGGCGCTCGGTGCGGTGGCCAGTTTCAGCCTGGCGGGCAGCGAATATCTGCATTCGGTGCTGGCGATCAGCCTCGGCATGTTCATGGTAAATGTGGTTTCCGGGGTGATCTGGATGGGCTTTGGCTCGCTGATTGGACGTCTGCTGCGCAGCCCACGCGCGTGGAAAATGTTCAATCTGGCGATGGGCTTGCTCACCGCTGCGTGCGTATTGTTGATTTGGCGCTGAGTTAACTGGAAGCGCGTTCAACGCGCTTCCACGGCAACACTTCATGTACTACCGACGAGTTGGGCTGGCGGATGCGTTGCAGCAGCAGCTGTACGCTACGCACGCCCATGCGATTCATCGGCTGCTCAATCGTCGTCAGCGGTGGATTCAGGCTGCTGGTAAAGTTGATGCCATCAAATCCCACCACCGCTAAATCTTCCGGCACGCGCAAGCCCGCTTCCAGCGCCGCGTGTATTACGCCGACCGCCAGCACATCCGACACCGCAAACACCGCATCCGGCCTTTCTGGCTGTGTCAGTAGTTCGCGCAAGGCCGCACTGCCCGACTCGCAGGTGACATTCTCGGCATAAGCTACACCGCACCAGCTGAGTTCCAGCTGTTCCAGCGCCGCGCGATATCCCTCTTCACGCTTATGCGAATAGAGGTAGCGCATATCACAGTTGACCAGCGCAATACGGCGTCGGCCTTTACTCGCCAGATAACGCACGGTTTCGAAAGCCGCTTCTTTATTATCAATCGCCACGCTTGAGGCGGCGATGGCCGGATCGTATTCGGCGCATTGTACCCAAGGCGCATCGCCAATCAATTCTTTCAGCTCCTGCAAACTACTGGCGGCATCCATGGTGATCACGCCGTCGACCACTTTGCCGGTGAGCAACGCAATGTAGGCCGCTTCGCGCCGCAGCTGCGATCCCGAGTTACACAGCAGAATGTGGTAACCCTGCGCTTCCGCTTCCGCTTCAATGCCCTGAACCACGCGCGAGCAGAACGGATTGGTGATGTCAGGGATCAGCACTAACAACATATGGCTTTGCGAGGTGCGTAGCTGGCGCGCCAGTAAGTTGGGCTGATAGTCGCAGATGTCGATGGCCGCCAGCACTTTGGCGCGCGTATCCGGGCGCACGCCGGGATTCTGGTTCAAAACCCGTGAAACGGTGGCTTTGGACACGCCAGCCAGGTGTGCGACTTTCTCAATCGACATGGATTCAGGACCGCTCGTTAAGAGTGAAAAATGAGATGTCTATCAATATCACAGCTGCTATGTGAGCGCGTGACATATTTACCGATTTCCCTTTTCTTTCCATTTGCACTTTCTGCATAGCCTTGCCCGATGTTGATCTAAGAACGGATCGTCATTAGGGATAATTTTTAATTCCTTTATGAAATTACTCTTGCTGGAGAAACTGCGCAGACAAAAACACATTGGGGTGAATGATGATGGCGATGAAAAAAACAATAACGGCGGTCGCAGCGGCTCTGGCCCTGATGGCGTTCCAGGCGCAAGCGGTCAACGTTACCGTGGCGTATCAGACGTCGGCGGAACCAGCCAAAGTGGCGCAGGCGGATAATACCTTCGCCAAAGAGAGCGGTGCTACCGTCGACTGGCGCAAATTTGATAGCGGAGCCAGCGTGTTGCGTGCTCTGGCATCGGGCGACGTACAGATTGGTAATATCGGTTCCAGCCCGCTGGCGGTCGCCGCCACGCAAAAGCTGCCGATTGAAGCTTTCCTGCTGGCCTCTCAGCTCGGTAACTCCGAAGCGCTGGTGGTGAAGAAAACCATCAAAGATCCCAAAGACCTGATTGGCAAGCGCATCGCCGTGCCGTTCATCTCGACTACGCATTACAGCTTCCTCGCCGCGCTCAAGCATTGGGGCATCAAGCCTTCGCAAGTGACCTTAGTCAACCTACAGCCACCGGCGATTATTGCCGCCTGGAAACGCGGTGACATTGACGGTGCTTACGTCTGGTCTCCGGCGGTCAATGAGCTGGAAAAAGATGGCAATGTGCTGACGGATTCTTCGCAGGTTGGCAAGTGGGGCGCGCCAACGCTCGATGTGTGGGTGGTGCGTAAAGACTTCGCGCAGCAGCATCCAGAAATCGTCACCGCCTTTGCCCGCAGCGCCGTTGAAGCGCAACAAGCTTATATTGCCAATCCCGAGCAATGGCTGAAGCAGTCAGACAACCTGAGCAAGCTGGCGCGCCTGAGCGGTGTATCCGAAGCGGATGTGCCGGTGCTGGTGAAAGGCAACACCTATCTCACCGCGCAGCAGCAGGTTGAGCAGCTCGGCAAGCCGGTGAACAAGGCGATTGTCGATACCGCCGGCTTCCTGAAAGAGCAGGGCAAAGTGCCAGAAGCGGATAGCGATTACAGCAGCTTCGTTACCACGCGCTTCGTTGCCCCCTTAGCGAAATAACCGGAGGTCGTATGCTTAACATCACCAACCTCAATGCGCGTTACGCCGGACAACCCGCGCTGCAGGACATCAACCTGCAGCTGGGCAGCCGAGACCTGCTGGTGGTGTTAGGCCCTTCCGGCTGTGGCAAAACCACGCTGCTGAACCTCATCGCCGGCTTTCTGCCGCTGGAATCCGGCAGCATTACGCTGGATGGCAAAAAGGTGGAAGGGCCGGGCGCGGAACGCGGCGTGGTATTTCAGAATGAAGGCTTGCTGCCGTGGCGCAACGTGATTGATAACGTTTCGTTCGGCTTGCAACTGGCGGGGATGGCGAAGGCGGAACGCCATACCATTGCACGCCGTTTGATCCGCAAAGTAGGACTGGAAGGTGCAGAAAAGCGTTTTATCTGGCAGCTCTCTGGGGGTCAACGTCAGCGCGTGGGCATTGCGCGTGCGCTGGCGGCTGATCCTCAGTTGCTGCTGTTAGATGAGCCGTTCGGTGCCCTGGACGCCTTTACCCGCGAACAGATGCAAACTCTGCTGCTAACGCTGTGGCGTGATACCGGCAAACAGATTCTGCTGATTACCCATGACATCGAAGAAGCGGTGTTCCTTGCCAGCGAACTGGTGCTGCTGTCGCCGGGACCGGGCCGCGTGGTCGAGCGTTTGAAACTCGACTTCGGCCAGCGCTTCGCCGCCGGGGAACCGTGCCGCAGCATCAAATCCGATCCGGCGTTTATCGAACGTCGCGAATATGTACTGAATCAGGTGTTTTCCCAGCGTGAGGCGTTTATATGAGTGCGGTGATTGATGAGAAAACCCAAGCGCGTCGTCGCGGATTGCGCTGGCCGTTCTCGCGCCAGTTCTCACTCAGCCTGCTCAGCGTTGGCCTGTTGCTGCTGTTGTGGTGGGCGATAACCGCGCTCGGCTTAGTGGCGCCGCTGTTTTTACCGCCGCCGCAAGTGGTGCTACAGAAGCTGATCTTGATTGCCAGCCCGCAAGGCTTTATGGATGCCACGCTTTGGCAGCATTTGGGCGCCAGCCTGGCGCGAATGCTGGTGGCGCTGTTCTTTGCTGCGCTGATTGGCATTCCGGTCGGGATTGCCATGGGGCTGAGCCCGGCGATTCGCGGCTTGCTTGATCCGCTAATCGAACTTTATCGCCCGGTGCCGCCGCTGGCCTATCTGCCGCTGATGGTGATTTGGTTTGGCATCGGCGAAACCTCGAAGATTTTACTGATTTATCTGGCGATTTTCGCGCCGGTGACCTTATCGACGCTGGCGGGTGTGAAGAATGCCCAGCAGGTACGGATTCGCGCGGCACAGGCGCTGGGCGCATCGCGCTGGCAGCTGCTGCGCTTTGTGATTCTGCCCGGCGCGCTGCCGGAAATCCTCACCGGCTTACGCATTGGTCTCGGCGTAGGTTGGTCAACGCTGGTGGCGGCGGAACTGATTGCCGCTACGCGTGGACTTGGCTTTATGGTGCAGTCGGCCGGTGAGTTCCTTGCCACCGACGTGGTGCTGGCCGGTATCGCCGTGATTGCCCTGATTGCTTTTGGCTTAGAACTGGGTCTGCGCGCCTTGCAGCGCCGACTTACGCCCTGGAATGGAGAACAGCAATGAACGAACGACTTTCTTTTACCGCTTTGGGCCCGAATATCGGGGCGCAGGTTAGCGATGTCGATCTCAGCCGTCCGCTGAGCGATGCCCAGTTTGAACAGCTTTATCATGGCCTGCTGCGCCATCAGGTGCTGTTCCTGCGCAATCAGGTAATTACCCCGGAACAGCAGCGCGCACTGGCGATTCGCTTTGGCGATCTGCATATCCATCCGGTCTATCCGCATGCGGAAGGAGTGGAGGAGATCATCGTGCTGGATACCCATCAGGATAATCCGCCGGATAACGACAACTGGCACACCGATGTCACCTTTATTCAAACGCCACCGGCGATTGCGATTCTGGCTTCGAAGCTGCTGCCGGAAAGCGGCGGCGATACCTTGTGGTCAACCGGCATTGCGGCCTATGAAGCGCTGTCTGAGCCATTTAAGACGCTGTTGAATGGGCTGCAGGCGGAGCACGACTTTAAGAAGTCGTTCCAGGAGTACAAATACCGTAAAACCGAAGAAGAGCATCAGCGCTGGCAGCAAGCGGTTGCCAAGAATCCGCCGGTGCAGCATCCGGTGATCCGTACGCATCCGGTCAGCGGACGCAAGGCGCTGTTTGTGAATGAAGGTTTTACTACGCGTTTGCTGGGCTTAAGCGAAAAAGAGAGCGATGCGCTGCTTAACTTCCTGTTCTGGCATAGCGCTAAACCGGAGTTCCAGGTGCGCTGGCGCTGGCAGGAGAATGATGTGGCGATCTGGGATAACCGCGTGACGCAGCATTATGCCAATGCGGATTATTATCCGGCGCGGAGAGTGATGCATCGTGCGACGGTGTTGGGGGATAAGCCGTTTTAAAACGTCCGTAGCTTGCTGCGATGGCGTTGCTGCGGCCCGCCATGATGCTCACATACTCATGTATGCTCCGCTCATGGCTGGCCTTGCGCCTTATCTCGCTACGCTACGATCGTTTTAAGTGCAGTAAAATTTTTCGTTGTTAACTATTATTAACTCGCCAGCATCTGCTCCAGCTGTTCCTGCGCATCCAGCCACGCCATTTCGACCTCTTCCAGCGCGGCTTTACTCTCGGCCTGACGCTGCAACGCCACGTTCAAATCGGCTTTACGGCTCTGATCGTAAATCGCGCTGTCGGCTAACTGCGCTTCGGCATCGCTGAGCTGGCTCTGCCACTTCGCCATCTGCTTCTCAAGCTTTTCGATCTCTTTGCGCAGCGGCTGCGTTTGTGCACGCAGTTCGGCGTCGCGGCGTTTCTGGTCTTTACGGGATTGTGCGCTGTTGCCATTATCCTGCTTCGGTGCGGCATCCTGTTGCGCTTGCTGCTTCTGCAGATCGCTCAGCCACTGCTGATAATCTTCCAGATCGCCTTCAAACACATCGACCTTGCCGTCGTGCACCAGATAGAGATCGTCGGTGGTGGCGCGCAGCAGATGACGATCGTGCGAGACCACCACCAACGCGCCTTCGAAATCAATCAGCGCTTCGGTCAGCGCCTGACGCATATCGAGATCGAGGTGGTTAGTTGGTTCATCAAGCAGAAGCAGGTTCGGGCGCTGCCAGACAATCAATGCCAGCACCAGACGTGCTTTTTCACCGCCGGAGAAACGTTCAGTGATTTCGCTGACTTTATCGCCCTGGAAGCCGAAACCGCCAAGATAGTCGCGCAGCTGCTGCTCAAGCACTTTCGGCGCGATGCGTGACAAATGCTGCAACGGTGATTCATCGGCGCGCAGATATTCCAGCTGATGCTGGGCGAAGTAGCCGAGCTTAATGCCTTTCGCCAGACCGACTTTGCCATCCAGCGCCTCAAGCTCACCGGCGAGCAGTTTAATTAACGTCGATTTACCCGCGCCGTTACGGCCCAGCAGGCCAATACGCGAACCCGGCACAAGGTTGAGTTTGATGGCGTCGAGAATGATGCGCTCGCCATAACCGGCGGTGACGCGCTCCATTTTCAGTAACGGATTTGGCAAGCTTTCTGGCGCGCGGAAACTGAAGCTGAATGGGTTATCGACGTGCGCCGGCGCAATCAGCTCCATGCGCTCCAGCATTTTGATGCGGCTCTGCGCCTGCTTCGCTTTGGTGGCCTGCGCGCGGAAGCGATCGATATACTTCTGCAGGTGCGCCACTTTTTCCTGCTGGCTCTGGAACAGCGCCTGCTGCTGCGCCAGCTTGGCGACGCGTTGACGTTCGAACGAGCTGTAGTTGCCGGTGTATTCAAACATCGTTTGCTGTTCGATGTGGATGATCTTATCGACCACCGGATCGAGGAAGTCGCGGTCGTGCGAAATCAGCACCAGCGTACCTTCGTAGCTTTTCAGCCAGCGCTCAAGCCAGATCACTGCATCGAGATCGAGGTGGTTAGTCGGTTCATCCAGCAGCAGCAGATCGGAACGGCACACCAGCGCCTGCGCGAGGTTGAGGCGCATGCGCCAGCCACCGGAGAAATCGCTCACCGGCCGCATTAGTTGTTCCTGGCTAAAGCCCAAACCGTGCAACAAACTTGAGGCGCGAGCAGGTATGCTCCACGCCTAATCGCGTCTAGCTTGCCGTGCACCAAGGCGATGGCGTTGCCATCGTTGCGCGCATTGGCGTCGGCTAATTCGGATTCAAGCTGACGATATTCACGGTCGCCGTCGATAACATACTCCAGCGCGGGTTTGCTCAGCGCCGGGGTTTCCTGATTGACCCACGCCAGCGCCCAGTTGCTCGGGAAGGTGGCGTTACCTGCATCGCTGCTGATTTCGCCCTTCAGCAATGACAGCAGCGTCGATTTGCCGCAGCCGTTTTTACCCACTAAGCCCACTTTCTGGCCTGGGTTAATGGTGGCTGTTGCGTTATCCAGCAGCACGTTGGTGCCGCGGCGAATTTGTAGTGCTGAAAAGACAATCATAAGCGCCGTATCGTCAGAATATGTTAATTTACCGGCAACATAATTCGATAAAATTTGTTGCGTCGAGCATGGTAGCGGAATTCCTGTGCCGTGACGACGCTTTGGAGGGGAACGATGTCGCAGCCACCCAAAATATTGCTGCTTTACGCCCATCCGGAATCACAGGATTCGATTGCTAATCGGGTTTTGCTGCAGTCGGCTATGGAACTGGACCACGTCACGGTGCACGATTTATACGCCCACTATCCGGATTTCTTTATTGATATTCACCATGAGCAACAGTTGCTGCGCGAACATCAAATCGTTGTATTCCAACATCCACTTTATACCTACAGCTGCCCGGCGCTCCTGAAGGAGTGGCTGGATCGTGTGCTGTCGCGCGGCTTTGCCAGCGGTCCGGATGGCAATGCGCTGGAAGGAAAATACTGGCGCAGCGTGGTGACCACCGGCGAACCGGAAGCGGCGTATCACCATAGCGGCCTGAATCGCTATCCGATGAGTGACATTATGCGTCCGTTTGAGCTGACGGCGCAGATGTGTCGCATGCACTGGATGACGCCGATGGTGATTCACTGGGCGCGTCGGCAGACGCCGGAAGTGATGCGTAATTTTGCGCGAGCGTACGGCGACTGGCTGGCTTCACCGCTGCCGCAAGGAGGTGTGTGATGGAAGGCGAAACGTTACTGACGGCGGGCGTCATTTATCTGGTTGCGGCGGTGCTGATTGTGCCGATTGCGGCGCGTCTCGGCATTGGTGCGGTGCTGGGCTATCTGCTGGCCGGTATTGCGATTGGTCCGTGGGGATTGGGTTTCATCAGCGACGTTGAGGAGATTCTGCACTTCTCCGAACTCGGCGTGGTGTTCCTGATGTTCATCATCGGGCTGGAACTGAACCCGTCGAAACTCTGGGCGCTGCGCCGTTCTATCTTTGGCGTGGGTGCCGCTCAGGTGCTGATCTCCGCCGCTATTCTCGGCGGATTGCTGTGGCTGACCGACTTTAGCTGGCAGGCGGCGGTGATTGGCGGGATTGGCCTGGCGATGTCATCCACGGCGATGGCGCTGCAGCTGATGCGCGATAAAGGCATGAACCGCAGTGAATCGGGACAGCTCGGTTTCTCGGTGTTGCTGTTCCAGGATTTGGCGGTGATCCCCGCGTTGGCGCTGGTTCCACTGCTGGCGGGCGGCGACAGCGGTCACGTTGACTGGTTGAAAGTCGGGATGAAAGTGCTGGCGTTCGGCGGGATGCTGATTGGTGGTCGTTATCTGCTGCGCCCAATTCTGCGCTTTATTGCTGCATCCGGCGTACGCGAAGTGTTTACTGCCGCGTCGCTGCTGCTGGTGCTGGGTTCGGCGCTGTTTATGGACGCGCTCGGCCTGTCGATGGCTCTCGGTACTTTTATCGCCGGTATTCTGTTGGCGGAAAGTGAATATCGTCACGAGCTGGAAGTGGCCATCGAGCCGTTCAAAGGCTTGCTGCTGGGCTTGTTCTTTATTTCGGTTGGCATGGCGCTGAATCTCGGCGTGCTCTATACCCACATCACTGAAATTTTGCTGGGCGTGCTGATTCTGGTGACGGTGAAAACGTTGGTGCTGTATGTGCTGGGGCGCATTTATGGCCTGCGCAGTTCAGAGCGCCAGCAGTTTGCCGGTGTGTTAAGTCAGGGCGGCGAGTTTGCCTTTGTACTGTTCTCAGCGGCGTCTTCGGCCAAAATGTTCAGCGGCGACCAAATGCCGCTGCTGCTGGTGACGGTGACGCTGTCGATGATGACCACGCCGCTGCTGATGAACGGCATCGACCGTTTACTGGCGCATCGCTTTAATGAACCCGATGAAAATGCCGAGAAGCACTTTGTCGAGGACGATCAGCCGCAGGTCATTGTGGTGGGCTTTGGTCGTTTTGGTCAGGTGGTTGGTCGTTTGCTGATGGCCAACAACAAACGCATTACGGTGCTTGAGCGTGATATCTCGGCGGTGAGCCTGATGCGTAAATATGGCTATAAGGTTTATTATGGCGACGCCACCGAGCTGGAGCTGCTGCGTGCAGCGGGCGCGGAGAATGCGCAATCCATCGTCATTACCTGTAACGATCCGGAAGATTCGATGACCATCGTGCAGCTGTGTCAACAGCACTTCCCGCAGTTGGAAATCCTGGCGCGCGCGCGTGGACGTGTTGAGGCGCACGAACTGTTGCAGGCGGGCGTCACGCTGTTCTCACGTGAGACGTTCTCCAGTGCGCTGGAGCTGGGCCGCAAAACGCTGATCTCGCTGGGCATGCATCCGCATCAGGCGCAGCGCGCACAGCAGCATTTCCGTCGTCTGGATATGCGCATGCTGCGTGAGCTGGTGCCAAGCCATGATGACAGCGCGCAGGTTTCACGTGTGCGTGAGGCGCGGCGCGAGCTGGAGGATATCTTCCAGCGCGAAATGCAGCACGAAAAACGCCAGTTCGACGGCTGGGATGACGAGTAGATCTATACTTACTTAATCCGTTCATTAACGACGGCAGGAAACAGTATGCGTAAACGCTTTATAGCCGGTGCGGTTTGTCCAAAGTGCCAGGCAAAAGATACCTTGGCGTTGTGGCGTGAAAACAACGTTGAAGTGGTGGAGTGTGTTCAGTGCAGTCATCAGATGCGTGAGGCTGACAAGCAGGTGCGCGATCAGGTTCGCACTAATGAGCAAGTAATCGGAGTTTTTCATCCTGAGTAGCGCAATGGCGCAGCTTTTTTTAAGCTTGAACTTACAGCGGGATTGAATTCCGCTACAATCGGCGCCATTAACGCTGAGCAGTATGCCGCAACACTATTGGCATCCTCAGTCTTGAACCTTTCTGGTTGGTTTATTGCACGCAAAATTGACCAATGGGACGGGATCTTAGTTCTCAACGGTTAGGAGATATCATGAAAGTAGCAAAAGACCTGGTGGTGAGCCTGGCGTATCAGGTTCGTACCGAAGACGGTGTGTTGGTTGACGAGTCACCGGTGAGTGCACCGTTGGACTATCTGCACGGTCATGGTTCCCTGATTTCTGGTCTGGAAAAAGCGCTGGAAAATCATGATGTAGGCGATAAGTTTGACGTGCATATCCCGGCGAATGACGCTTACGGTCAATACGATGACAACCTCGTACAGCGCGTACCAAAAGACGTGTTTATGGGCGTTGATGAACTGCAGGTTGGCATGCGCTTCCTGGCAGAAACCGATCAAGGTCCAGTACCGGTTGAAATTACCGAAGTTGAAGATGAGCACGTAGTGGTTGATGGTAACCACATGCTGGCCGGTCAGAACCTGAACTTCAACGTGGAAGTTGTGGCGATTCGCGCAGCGACCGAAGAAGAGCTTGCGCACGGTCACGTGCATGGCGCAGATGGTCATCATCACGATCATGACCACGACCATGGTCACGATCACGGCCAGGGCGGCTGTGGCACTGGCGGTTGCGGTTGCAGCCACTAATCAGTGTGATGCTGGCGAGGCCACCTTCGGGTGGCCTTTCTTTTTAGTAATGCGGCGGTGGGGTTTCTTCGGCTTGCGAGGCAATCATCGACGGCGCGCTATCTTTCACTTTATCGATTAACAGACGCACTTGCTCGCGCAGTCTGATCATCTCAAGCTCATGCTGAACCACCGTTTGATTGAGCTGATCGATGGTGTATTCCTGAAAAGCCAGCTTGCTCTCCAGCGCCTCAAGGCGTTGTTCCCATTCTGTTGGTTGCATGATCTTTCCTCATCTTGCGGTGCTGCGCGTTAGTCTGTTTCGGGCGTGATTCTACGGCCTTTCACTTCAGAATCACCTGATATTTTACCTTTCCGCGTCATGCTGCATTGAAACGGCGCATAACGCCTATATCTCTGATGAAACTTCCTGAAGCAAAAAAGGTCGGAGGTTGAACGGGTAATTACATTGTGGGAGTGTTCGCCGCTGCCACGTAAAGTTATAGTGTGGGCCTCAGTCCGCAATGATTCCCGAGGTTAGAGGCTTCGGTTTTGGAGAAAGGATGAATTCACTGTTTAAAGTCACATTGTTAGCTACCACCATGGCCTTCGCGCTGAATGCACCGCTGGCAATGGCAGCAGAAACCGCCGCTGCTCCAGCAGACGCCGCTCAGGCCGCGCCGCAAGCACCGAAAAATGCTGCCTTCAAAAACGAAGATCAGCAATCAGCCTATGCACTTGGCGCGTCCCTTGGTCGCTACATGGACAACTCTCTGAAGGAACAAGAGAAGCTGGGCATCAAACTGGATAAAGATCAGTTGATCGCGGGTGTTCAGGACGCCTTTGGCGGCAAGAGCAAACTCTCTGATCAAGAGATCGAGCAAACCCTGCAGGCCTTTGAAGGCCGCGTGAAAGGTGCAGCTCAGGCGAAGATGGAAAAAGACGCGAAAGAGAACTCCGATAAGGGCTCTGCTTACGCTGACAAATTCGCTAAAGAAAAAGGCGTGAAGAAAACCGAATCTGGCCTGCTGTATCAGGTAGAGAAAGAAGGTACCGGTGATGTGCCTAAAGACAGCGACACTGTGGTGGTGAACTACAAAGGTACGCTGATCGACGGAACCGAGTTCGATAACTCGTATACTCGTGGCGAGCCGCTTTCGTTCCGTCTGGACGGTGTGATTCCGGGCTGGACCGAAGGTCTGAAGCACGTGAAGAAAGGCGGCAAGATCAAGCTGGTGATCCCACCGAACCTGGCTTACGGCAAAAATGGCGTTCCGGGTATTCCGGCTAACTCCACGCTGGTGTTCGATGTTGAACTGCTCGACATCAAACCCGCGCCGAAAGCGGATGAAAAAGCGCAGGCTCCAGTCGCTGGCGATCAGAAAGCGCAGTAATCTGAACTTTCTGCACCACGCCGCCTACGGGCGGCGTTTTTATTTCGGAGATAGAGGTAAAGGTCTGGCTAAAGACCATGACATTTGCCAGACTAACGCCTGCTTAACTATCACCATATGAGTCTGCCCCAATGCTGTCGAGACAGGCTCCAGCCATTTAGGGTAATGTCTTCGATGTCTAATCCATTCAATCCCGGTGAACTGACTGACTTCGATTTACTGGAGCAACGTCCGTTCGAGCAAGCAGACTACGATATCCTCAAATCATACGAAGCCGTTGTCGATGGCCTGGCGATGCTGATTGGCTCGCACTGCGAAATCGTGTTGCACTCGCTGGAAGATTTGAAGTGTTCTGCGGTGCGTATCGCCAACGGTGAACATACCGGGCGT
Organism: Pantoea sp. CTOTU49201; assembly: GCF_032054795.1. Taxonomy (NCBI): domain Bacteria; kingdom Pseudomonadati; phylum Pseudomonadota; class Gammaproteobacteria; order Enterobacterales; family Erwiniaceae; genus Pantoea; species Pantoea sp. CTOTU49201. The sequence continues at coordinate 5,054 of NZ_DAMBSA010000012.1, read as the reverse complement.
AAAGTGGGTTCGCCGATTACCGATTTGGCCCTGCGTATGCTGCACGATATGCACGGTGCAGACAGCAATGTCTCCAGAGCCTACTTCACGCGCGCGAAAAGCGGCGTGCTGATGAAATCGGTCACTATCGCGATTCGTAATCGTCAGCAGCGCGTCATTGGCTTGCTGTGCATCAACATGAACCTCGACGTTCCGTTCTCGCAAATTATGTCGACCTTTATGCCGCCGGAAATGCAGCAGGTGGATTCCAACGTCAACTTTGCCAGCTCGGTGGAAGATTTGGTGATGCAGACGCTGGAGTTCGCGATTGAAGAAGTGAGTGCTGACCGTAACGTCTCCAACAATGCCAAGAATCGCCAGATCGTGCTCAATATGTATGAGAAGGGCATCTTCGACATTAAAGACGCGATTAACCAGGTGGCTGACCGCCTCAATATCTCCAAGCACACCGTTTACCTCTATATTCGCCAGTTTAAAAGCGGTGATTTTCAGGGGCAGGATCGCTGATGCGCTACACCTTGCTGGTCACCGGACCGGCATACGGCACGCAACATGCCAGCAGCGCGTTGCTGTTTGCCCGTGCGTTAGTTAAGGCCGGACATCAGCTGGAGAGCGTGTTCTTCTATCGTGAAGGCGTGTTGAACGCTAACCAACTGAGCGCGCCGGCCAGCGATGAAGTGGATATGGTGCGTGAATGGCAGCAGCTGCACGCTGAAAGTGGCGCCGCGTTGAATATCTGCGTGGCGGCTGCATTACGGCGTGGCGTAACCGACGCGCAGGAAGCCGCGCGCTTACAACTGGCGGGCAGCAATTTACAGCCAGGTTTTGAACTCAGCGGTTTGGGCGCACTGGCTGAAGCCGCGCTGAGCTGCGATCGTCTGGTGCAATTCTAATGAACCGCGTGGCGTTTCTTTTTACTCAGGCACCGCACGGAAGTAGTGCGGGCAGGGAAGGGCTCGATGCTGTGCTGGCAACGGGCGCGTTAAGTGATGATATCGGTCTGTTCTTTATCGGTGATGGCGTGCTGCAGCTCAATCACGACCAGCATCCCGAGCAGATTCTGGCGCGCAACTACATCGCGACCTTTGGCGTGCTGGAACTTTACGATATCGACCAGTGTTTTGTCTGCGCCGATTCATTGTTGGCGCGCGGACAAAATTTGGCGGCTGAACGTGTGTTGGCTGCAGAGGTGCTGGATGCTGCATCGCTGCGCGAGAAGCTGGCTACTTATCATCGTGTTATTCGATTCTGAGAACTGATCATGCTTTACACGTTGCTGCAATCTCCCTGGCAATGCGATCTCGATAGTCTGCTGCTTTTATTGCAGGAAGGCGACGATCTGCTTTTATTGCAAGATGGCGTAACTGCTGCTTTGGCTGGCAGCCAGATGTTAACCAGGCTCAGCGCATCGCCAGCTACGCTGTGGGTCTTAGAAGAAGATGTGGTGGCGCGCGGCCTGGTTGAGCAAATTTCGACCAAAGTAGCACATTTAGACTATACTGGTTTCGTTGCGATGACAGCGAAGCACCAACAACAAGTGGCCTGGTAAGAGCGAAAACCTGGTTATTTCTTGACACCCTTTTGACACAGCCCTAAAATTCTGCCTCCTCGTAGTAATACGAGGCGATTTATTACGTGTTTACGAAGCAAAAAGCTAAATCCCAGGAGCTATTTAATGGCAACAGTTAACCAGCTGGTTCGCAAACCACGCGTACGCAAAGTTGCAAAGAGCAACGTGCCTGCGCTGGAAGCTTGCCCGCAGAAACGTGGTGTATGTACTCGTGTGTACACCACTACCCCTAAAAAACCAAACTCAGCACTGCGTAAAGTTTGCCGTGTGCGTTTGACTAACGGTTTTGAAGTTACCTCCTACATCGGCGGTGAAGGTCATAACCTGCAGGAGCACTCAGTGATCCTGATCCGTGGCGGTCGTGTTAAAGACTTGCCAGGTGTGCGTTACCACACCGTTCGTGGCGCGCTGGACTGCTCAGGTGTTAAAGACCGTAAGCAGTCACGCTCCAAGTACGGCGTGAAGAAGCCAAAGGCTTAATGGTTCTCCGTTAAGTAAGGCCAAACGTTTTAACTTAAATGTCAAACTAAACTCGTAGAGTTTTGGACAATCCTGAATTAACAACGGAGTATTTCCATGCCACGTCGTCGCGTCATTGGTCAGCGTAAAATTCTGCCGGATCCTAAGTTCGGATCAGAGCTGCTGGCTAAATTTGTAAATATCCTGATGGTAGATGGTAAAAAATCTACTGCTGAATCTATCGTCTATACCGCGCTTGATACCCTGGCTCAACGCGCTGGTAAAGATGGCCTGGAAGCGTTCGAGGTTGCTCTCGAAAACGTACGTCCGACTGTCGAAGTTAAGTCACGTCGCGTTGGTGGTTCTACCTACCAGGTTCCAGTTGAAGTCCGTCCGGTTCGTCGTAATGCCCTGGCAATGCGTTGGATCGTAGAAGCTGCTCGTAAACGCGGTGATAAATCTATGGCTCTCCGCCTGGCGAACGAACTTTCTGATGCTGCAGAGAACAAAGGTACTGCAGTTAAGAAACGTGAAGACGTTCACCGCATGGCTGAAGCCAACAAGGCGTTCGCACACTACCGCTGGTAACAGCAAGGTAGTTGTTATAAACCCAGCGGGCGTCCCAGTGACTCACCTGCTGGGCTTTTTTAACTTAGAACGTCTCAGAATCAGAGGAATCAAATGGCTCGTAAAACACCCATTGAGCGCTACCGTAACATTGGTATCAGTGCGCACATCGACGCCGGTAAGACTACAACTACCGAACGTGTTCTGTTCTACACCGGTGTAAACCACAAAATCGGTGAAGTTCATGACGGCGCAGCAACCATGGACTGGATGGAGCAGGAGCAGGAACGTGGTATTACCATCACGTCCGCTGCGACTACCTGTTTCTGGTCTGGTATGGCTAAGCAGTTTGAACCACACCACGTAAACATCATCGACACCCCGGGACACGTTGACTTCACCATCGAAGTTGAGCGTTCTATGCGTGTGCTTGATGGCGCAGTAATGGTTTACTGTGCAGTTGGTGGTGTTCAGCCACAGTCTGAAACCGTATGGCGCCAGGCTAACAAATATAAAGTTCCACGCATCGCGTTCGTTAACAAAATGGACCGCATGGGTGCTAACTTCCTGAAAGTTGTTGAGCAGATGCAAGTGCGTCTGGGTGCAAACCCAGTTCCACTTCAGCTGGCTATCGGCGCAGAAGAAGGTTTCACCGGTGTTGTTGACCTGGTGAAAATGAAAGCGATCAACTGGAACGATGCCGATCAGGGCGTTACCTTCGTTTACGAAGATATCCCAGCTGATATGCAAGAACTGGCTGAAGAATGGCGTGCGAAGCTGGTTGAAGCCGCTGCTGAAGGTTCTGATGAGCTGATGGAGAAATTCTTCGGCGGTGAAGAACTGACAGAAGAAGAGATCAAAACTTCTCTGCGTAAGCGCGTTCTGAAAAACGAAATCATCCTGGTTACCTGTGGTTCTGCATTTAAGAACAAAGGTGTTCAGGCGATGCTGGATGCGGTAGTTGAATACCTGCCAGCACCGACTGACGTTACCGCGATTAACGGTATGCTGGACGACGGTAAAGACACGCCGGCTGAGCGTCATTCCGATGACAAAGAGCCGTTTGCTGCGCTGGCGTTCAAAATCGCTACCGACCCGTTTGTTGGTAACCTGACCTTCTTCCGCGTTTACTCTGGTGTTGTTAACACCGGTGACACCGTGTACAACCCGGTTAAGTCAAACCGTGAGCGTCTGGGCCGTATCGTTCAGATGCACGCGAACAAACGTGAAGAGATCAAGGAAGTTCGTGCAGGCGATATCGCCGCTGCGATCGGTCTGAAAGACGTAACCACTGGTGACACCCTGTGTGACCCAGACAACGTCATCATTCTTGAGCGTATGGAATTCCCTGAGCCGGTAATCTCTATCGCCGTTGAGCCGAAAACCAAAGCTGACCAGGAAAAAATGGGTCTGGCTCTGGGTCGTCTGGCGAAGGAAGATCCATCATTCCGCGTATGGACTGATGAAGAAACCAACCAGACCATCATCGCTGGTATGGGTGAGCTGCACCTCGACATCATCGTTGACCGCATGAAGCGTGAATTCAACGTTGAAGCGAACGTCGGTAAACCTCAGGTTGCTTACCGTGAAGCGATTCGCGCGAAAGTTACCGATATCGAAGGTAAACACGCCAAGCAGTCTGGTGGTCGTGGTCAGTACGGTCATGTTGTTATCGACATGTACCCACTGGAACCAGGTGTGAACCCGAAAGGTTACGAATTTGTCAACGATATCAAGGGCGGTGTGATTCCAACTGAATACATCCCTGCGGTTGATAAAGGTCTCCAGGAGCAGCTGAAATCAGGTCCACTGGCTGGTTATCCGGTAGTTGATCTGGGTGTTCGTCTGCACTTCGGTTCATACCATGATGTCGACTCCTCTGAGCTGGCGTTTAAACTGGCTGCATCTTTGGCCTTTAAAGATGGCTTTAAGAAAGCACAACCAGTGCTGCTTGAGCCAATCATGAAGGTTGAAGTAGAGACTCCGGAAGAGAACACCGGTGACGTTATCGGTGACCTTAGCCGTCGTCGTGGTATGCTCAAAGGACAGGAATCTAACGCTACTGGCGTTCAGATCCATGCTGAAGTTCCGCTGTCTGAAATGTTCGGATATGCAACCCAGCTGCGTTCTCTGACCAAAGGCCGTGCTTCTTACTCCATGGAGTTCCTGAAGTACGATGATGCGCCGAACAACGTCGCTCAGGCCGTTATTGAAGCTCGTAGCAAATAAGCTACGGTTTAAAAATTGTGAACTGATGCCTTCATGACTCATGAAGGCACAACGTAAGGAATTATCGCCATGGCGAAAGAGCAATTTCAGCGTAACAAACTGCACGTAAACGTCGGCACCATCGGTCACGTTGACCATGGTAAAACCACTCTGACTGCAGCAATCACCACCGTTCTGGCTAAAACCTACGGCGGTAAGGCAAGCAAATTCGACGAGATCGATAAAGCGC
>NZ_DAMBSA010000011.1:25269-28096 GCF_032054795.1 Pantoea sp. CTOTU49201 | reverse complement strand
GCGTGGTGGCAGAAATCGCCGATCGCGTGGTGGTGATGCTGCGCGGCGAAGTGGTAGAGCAGGGCACGGTAACTGAAATCTTCAACGCGCCGCAGCATCCGTACACCAAAGCGTTATTGGCCGCAGTGCCGAAGCTCGGCGATATGCGCGAACACGCATGGCCGCAGCGCTTTCCGCTGTTGGGCAGTAATGCCAGCGATAACAGCGAGCAGCGCACCGCGCGCTACGATGAAACGCCGCTGCTGGATGTACGCGGCCTGAAAGTCTACTACCCAATTCGCAGCGGCATTTTCTCGGCGCTCACCCATCAGGTGCACGCGGTGGAGCAGATCGATTTCAGCCTGTGGCCGGGCGAAACCCTGGCGATTGTCGGCGAAAGCGGCTGCGGCAAATCCACCACCGGCCGGGCGCTGATGCGGCTGATTAACAGCGACGCCGACAGCATCCATTTCCAGGGCAACGAAATCGCCAACCTGAAAGAGGCGCAGTTCCAGCCGCTGCGCCGTGAAATCCAGATGGTGTTTCAGGATCCTTACGCCTCGCTCAATCCGCGTCTCACCGTCGGCTTCACCATTGCCGAACCGCTGCTGCTGCACGGCATGGTCAAGTCGCTGGAAGAAGCGTCGCCGCAGGTCGATGCGTTACTGAAAAGCGTGGGCTTATTGCCGGAACATGCGCAGCGCTATCCACATGAATTTTCCGGCGGCCAGCGTCAGCGTATCGCCATTGCGCGCGCCATGGCGCTGAAACCCAAAGTGATCATCGCTGACGAAGCCGTCTCGGCGCTGGACGTGTCAATTCAGGCGCAGGTGGTAAACCTGATGATGGATCTGCAACAGCAAACCGGCGTGGCGTGGATTTTCATCTCGCACGATATGGCGGTGGTGGAACGTATCGCTAACCGCGTGGCGGTGATGTATCTCGGCCAGATTGTTGAGCTGGGACCGCGTCAATCGGTGTTCAACCAGCCGCAACATCCGTATACCCAACGTCTGCTGGCCTCGGTGCCGGTGGCCGATCCCCAGAACCGTCAACCCCGCACTTTCGAGGAAAGCGAAATACCTTCGCCGCTGCGCAAGGTGGGAGAAACGGTCGTTAAACCGCGTTATTGCCAGGTTGCTCCGCAACACTGGGTCGCTGATTTTGTTTCGCGCTAACCCTCAATACCAGGAGATTTCATGAACCCGATTTTCCGCCGTACTGCGCTCGCGCTGGGATTGACCCTCTCGCTGGCCGCCGCCGCTCAGGCACAGGATCTGCGCATTTCGATGTATGCCGACATCACCGGCCTCGATCCGCACGATACCTCCGATAACGTCAGCTACTCGGTGCAGAGCGGCATCTTCGAGCGTCTGTTCCAGTTCGATGCCAAGATGAAGCTGCAGCCGTGGCTGGCTACCAGCTACACCAGCAACGACAGCGCCACCGAATTTACCCTGACGCTGCGTAAAGACGTGACCTTCCAGGACGGCACGCCGTTCGATGCCGAAGCGGTGAAGGCCAACCTCGATCGCCTTGCCGACCAGACCAAAGGCCTCAAGCGCAACAGCCTCTACAAGATGATTGCGAAAGTGACGGTGCTGGCGCCGGATCAGGTGAAAATCGATCTGAACCAATCCTTTGGTGCATTCATCAATACGCTGGCGCATCCGTCGGCGGTGATGTGGAGCCCGGCGATTCTCAAACAGTATCCGGAAGAAGCGCAGCTGCGCCTGCATCCGGTCGGCACCGGTCCGTTCAAATTCGTGACCTGGCAGCCGGGTAAAGCCGTGACGCTGGCGAAGTACGACGGCTACTGGCAAAAAGGCTGGCCGAAAGTGGATAACGTGATCTTCTCGCCAAGCCCGGAAGATGCCACGCGCGTGGCGGCGCTGAAATCGGGGCAGGTGGATGCGATCTGGCCATTGCCATCCGATCTGATCGCCACCGTGCAGAGCGATAGCAAACTGGCGGTGCAGCGCGATCCGAGCATTTATCTCTATTACATGGCGATCAACACCCAGCACAAACCGCTGGCGGATGTCCGTGTGCGTCAGGCGATCAACTACGCCATAGACCGCGATCTGTGGCTGAAAGTGGCGTTTGCCGGCATGGGCAAACCGGCCAGCTCGGCGATTCCGCAAGGCGTGCAGTTCTATCAGAAGCAGAGCGCACCGAACTATCGCTATGCGCCGGATGAAGCCAAAGCGCTGCTGAAAGCCGCCGGTTATCCGAACGGCCTCGATCTTAAACTGTGGGTCACCAACGCCACCGCCAGCGTGCGTGCCGCGCAGGTATTGAAAGCGCAGCTGGCAACGGTGGGCATTCGCGCCACGGTAACGCCGATGGATTCCGGCACGCGCAACGCCAAACTGTGGGGCGTGAAGGACCCGAAAGAGGCGGAATTTGATCTCTATTACGGCGGCTGGTCGACATCAACCGGTGATGCCGATTGGGCCTTGCGTCCACTCTACGCCACCGAATCCTGGGTGCCGACCTCGTATAACGTCTCGTACTTCAGCAATGCCGAAGCCGACAAAGCGATTGCCGGTGGTTTAGCCACCGCCGATCCAGCCAAGCGTGGCGAAGCCTACGCCGAAGCGCAGAAAGTGTTGTGGAAAGAGGCGCCAGTCGCCTTCCTCGGCACGCCAGACAATCTGGTCGGCAAACGCAGCACGCTGAGCGGTGTATCGATGCTGCCGGATGGCAACTTCCTGTTTAATCAGGCGACGTTTAAGTAAAGGTTGGCGGTCGCCATTAATGGCGACCCTACGTTGTAGGGTGCGCATTTATGCGCACCTGGAACAATCCGCACCCAACCAAAAGGAACCGCATGTTCGCATACATC
>NZ_DAMBSA010000011.1:0-25259 GCF_032054795.1 Pantoea sp. CTOTU49201 | reverse complement strand
GAGGACCGAGGAGGGGGACAGCCAGCACAATCTGGGGACAGCAAGCACAATCTGGGAAAAGCCAGCACGATCCCAAAAAAATAAAGGAACCGCATGTTCGCATACATCATTCGCCGACTGCTGGAGATGATCCCCGTATTGCTGGTGGTCTCGCTGCTGGTCTTCGGCTTCATCAAACTGCTGCCTGGCGATCCGGCGCGTATCTACGCCGGACCGGATGCGCCTTTGGCCGCGGTGGAAGCAGCGCGTCAGCATCTCGGACTCAACGATCCGCTGCCGCAGCAATATATCAACTGGATCGGCGGCCTGCTGCGCGGCGATCTGGGCGTCACTTATCGCACCCAACAGCCGGTGCTGGAGGTGATCAAACAGGGCTTTATGCCCACGCTGTGGCTGGCGCTGGCCGGTTTTGCCTGGTCGGTGATTCTGGGTTTATTCCTCGGCGTATTTGCTGCCCTGAAACGCGGTAAATGGCAGGACTGGACCTTAATGAGCGTCGCCGTCGGCGGCATCTCGATGCCCACTTTCTGGCTCGGCCTGCTGCTGATCCAGTTCGTCGCCATGCCGTTTGGCCTGTTCTCCGTCAGCGGCTTCAACCAGCCCAGCGACATCGTGTTACCGGCGATCACGCTCGGTTCCTCGGTGGCAGCGGTGATGGCGCGCTTCACCCGCTCGGCATTTCTTGAAGTGGCGCAGGAAGATTACGTGCGCACCGCCAAAGCCAAAGGGCTGCGCAATCGGCTGGTGACGTGGAAACACGTGATGCGCAATGCGTTGATCCCGGTGATCACCATGCTCGGTTTGCAGTTCGGTTTTCTGCTCGGCGGATCGATCGTGGTCGAGAGCGTGTTCAACTGGCCGGGATTGGGCTGGCTGTTGATCGAGTCGATCAAAGCGCAGGATCAACCGGTGATCCAGGCATTAGTCATGCTGTTCGTGTTTGAATTTATTGTCATTAACCTGCTGGTCGATCTGCTGTACGCCGTGGTCAACCCAGCGATTCGCCTGCGACAGGAGCCCTGATGAGTCTGCAATCTCTGCCTGCCCACGCGCAGGAGGCGATCCGTTCGCCGTGGCGCGATTTCCTGCACGCGCTGGTGCGTAATCCGCTGGCGCTGGTCTCCGGCGGCTTTGTGCTGCTGCTGGTGCTGGTGGCCATTTTTGCGCCGTGGCTGGCGCCATGGGACCCGATGGCACCCGACTGGATGGCGCTGTCATCGCCGCCGTCCAGCACGCACTGGATGGGCACCGACGAACTCGGCCGCGATCTGTTCAGCCGCATCATCTTCGGCGCGCGTATCTCGCTGTATGTGGGCGTGTTGTCGGTAACGCTTGGCATGGTGGTTGGCGTGCTGCTCGGCCTGCTGGCGGGTTATTACGGACGCTGGATCGATATGCTGATTATGCGTGGCTCCGACGTGCTGTTCGCCTTTCCCGGCATGCTGCTGGCGATTGCGGTGGTGGCGATTCTCGGTCCGGGACTCAACAACGTCATCATCGCGGTAGCGATCTTCAGCGTGCCGGTGTTTGCCCGCATCGTGCGTGCGTCCACGCTGTCGCTGAAACAGGCAGCGTATGTTGAAGCGGTGCGCTGTGCCGGTGCGCCGGATCGCGTGATTCTGCTGCGCCACATTCTGCCGGGCACGCTGTCAAACGTGATTGTCTATTTCACTATGCGTATCGGCACCAGTATTCTGACCGCCGCCGGGCTGAGTTTTATCGGCCTCGGCCCGGAACCTGATGTGCCGGAGTGGGGCAATATTTTGGCGATGAGCCGCAGCATGATGATGGCTGGCTTGTGGCATGTCAGCGTGTTTCCAGGTCTGGCGATATTTATTACCGTGCTAGCGTTTAACCTGTTGGGTGATGCGCTGCGCGACACGCTCGATCCCAAACTGAAGAGTTAAACATGGACTTTCAACAACTGCAGCGCGACGTGCTGCTGCAACGCTGGCGCAGCGAGCGCCAGCTGGGACAACCGCGCAGCGCCAGCGGGCCAACCAATCGCATTAGCGACGTGCCAGGCGTGCGCGTCGGTCACTACACGCTAGCGGACGGCGAACGGCAAACCGGCGTCACCGCGATTGTGCCGCCGGGCGACAATCTGTTTACCCAGCCGCTGCCTTGTGCGGCGGCGGTGTTTAACGGTTTCGCCAAGCCAGTTGGCCTGGTGCAGGTTGAAGAGTTGGGCGTGCTGCAAACGCCGATATTGCTTAGCAACACGCTGGCGGTCGGCACGCTGTTTACCACGCTGGTGCGCGATGCCATCAGCCGCAACAGCGAGTTGGGCCGTAGCTTGCCCACGGTCAATCCGCTGGCGCTGGAGTGCAACGACGGCTGGCTCAACGATATTCAGGCGCTGGCGATCACTGAAACGATGGCGCAGCAAGCACTCTATGACGCCACGGCAGATTTCGATCGCGGCAGCGTTGGTGCCGGGCGCGGCATGAGCTGTTTCAGTTTGAAAGGCGGCATTGGTACGGCCTCGCGCATCATTCCGTCGCTCAATGCCACGCTGGGCGTGCTGGTGCTGGCGAACTTTGGCGCGTTGACCGCGTTGACGCTGGATGGCGTGCGCCTTGGTGAAATGATCGCGCCGCTGCTGCCGGAACTGACGCCGCAGCGCGATGCCGGTTCCATCATCATTATTATGGCGACTGATGCGCCGCTTGATGCGCGTCAGCTGAAGCGCATCGCCAAACGCGCCGGTGCCGGTTTGGGGCGCCTGGGTAGCTATTGGGGCCACGGTTCAGGCGATATTGCTGTGGCATTTTCCACTCAGCCACAGCCGCAACCGCCAGAAGAATCCACGCTGGAACCGCTGCTCGCCGCCGCCGCCGATGCCACCGAACACGCGGTGCTGGATGCCTTACTCAGCGCCGAAGCCGTCACCGGTTTTCGCGGCCATCATCGCCCGTCGTTAACCGAAGTATTAGATCGATTGACCGTGTCGTAGGGTCGCCCTTCATGGCGACCTCTGCCAATAACCGCATGGAACCCAACCTCATGAAAATCTTCATCTCTGCTGACATCGAAGGCATCGCGGGTGTCATGCGCCCTGAACAGTGTTCTCCCGGTCACGCCGAGTATCAGTTAGCGCGTGGATTAATGGAACAGGAAGTCAATGCCGCCATCGACGGTGCGTTTGCCGGTGGCGCAACTGAAGTGGTGGTCGCCGATAGCCACGCCCAAATGACCAACCTGCGCGCGGAAAATATCGATCCGCGCGTGCGCATGGTGCAGGGCAAACCGCGCGGCTTATCAATGGTGGAAGGCATTGAGCAGCAACCGTTTGATGGCCTGTTCTTTATCGGCTATCACAGCGCGGCGGGCGAACCGGGCGTGCTGGCGCACACCATTAATGGCCGTGCGTTCTGGCGCATTCACATCAACGGTAAAGTGATGGGCGAGACCGACATCTACGCCGCGGCCGCTGCCGAACAGGGCACGCCGCTGTGGCTGGTGAGCGGTGACGATCAGCTCAAAGGCTGGATTGCCGAGCATTATCCCTCGGTGGATTACGTCTGCGTGAAGCGCGCCATCTCGCACACCTGCGCCGAATCCATCAGCCCGCAGGCAGCGCAGAACGCCATTCGCGCTGCGGCAACGGCTGCGGTGCAGCGCAAACGCCAGATCAGCACCACGCGGCTGAGCGCGCCTTATGAGATGCAGCTGCAAGCCAGCAAACCGGTATTGGCGGACCTGTTTAGCCTGATTCCCGGCGTGACGCGCATTGACGCGGTCACCGTTGGCTATCGCGCCGACGACATGAATACGTTAATCAGCCTGCTGAGTGCCTTCTCCTATCTGGCAAGTACACAATCGTGATCGTAGGGGCGCCATTTATGGCGACCGCGCTAAATCATCAGGTCGGTCCGCATTTCCTGCTGAATTTTGCTAACCTGCGCGCAATTTATATATAACAACGAGGCAGTCATGCAGCTCTGCAGTTTTTATCTTATTGACCAGGAAAGAAAAAGTTACGGTATCGTGCAGCAAGAGGGCGTGATTGATATCGGCGCGCGTCTCGGCGCTGACTGCCCGGACCTGAAAACCTTGCTGCAACGCGGCGCGTTAAGCGATCTCGACGCCTTCGTGTCACAGCCGGTTGATCATCCGTTTAGCGCTATTCGCTTCCTGCCGGTGGTGGAAAATCCTGGCAAAGTGTTCTGTGTTGGCATGAACTACGCCGACAAACGCAAAGAGTTCGCCGAGACGATTGAAGCGCCGACGCTGTTTGTGCGTTTCGCGGATTCGCTGGCGGCGCACGAGCAGCCGCTGCTGAAACCCGCTACCACACAGGAATTTGATTACGAAGGCGAACTGGCGGTGATCATTGGCAAAGCGGCTTATCAGGTGAAAGCCGCCGATGCGCTGAATCACGTTGCGGGTTACAGCTGCTTTATGGATGCCACGGTGCGCGACATGCAGTTTACCTGGTTCACCGCCGGGAAAAACTGGCAGCAAACCGGCGGTTTCGGGCCGTGGATGACCACCGCCGACGAGATCCCCGATCCGCAGCAGCTGGCGATCAAAACCTGGCTGAATCAGCGCGAAGTGCAGAACGACACCACCGCCAGCATGGTGCATCCGGTGGCGAAGATTATCGAGTACATTTCCGCGTTCAGTCCGCTGTCGCCAGGCGATGTGATCATCACCGGTTCACCGGGCGGCGTCGGTAAAAAACGCACGCCACCGCTGTTTATGTTCCCCGGCGATGAGATTGAAGTGGAAATCGAAAAGATCGGAAGATTACGTCACCGTATCGCATAAAACGGTCGCCATAAATGGCGACCCTACGACGGTTTTGTAGGGTGCGCATTAATGCGCACCTGGAATATTACGATGCGTTAACGTGTAAACGTCACCACGCGGCTGCGATTCAATTGCAGCCGCAGCGTGTCGCCTTCGCGCGCAATCGCGAAGCGCTTCTCCCACGGTCCATCCTGCGCGGTGGCTAATAGGCGATTGTTGCCCAGCGACTGCAAACGCGCGCGAATCGCCGCCGGGCCGATGCCCATGATTAAGCTGTCACCCTCAATCACCAACTCGCTGCGCCACTGCGGCGCGAACCAGCGGCCTTGCAGATTATCGAGACTGTCCTGATCGGCCTGCACAGGCACAAAACGTCGTGCGGCATGCCCGATCTCTCCCACAATCGCCGCGCCATCATGACGTAACCGCAGCGGGAAGGTGCTGGAGAGCGACACCGCCGTGCCGTGCACATCGTCACGCCACAAGGTTTCGCCTGCGCCGAGCCAGGTGGCGGTCACGCCTTTAATTTCCAGCCAGTCGGCGGCGTCTTGCGCCACGTAAAGACCGGGCGTTAAATCGTGTCCTTTCTCCGGTAACGCGCGGTTGAGCAGCGCCGCCATCACCCGCAGTACGCTTTCCGACGTGGTGACATCTTCGCGGTTGGCGACCAGCGCCACGCCAATTTTCAGTTCCGGATGCAGCAGGAAATAACTCTTATAACCGGCATGCGAACCGCCATGACCAAACAGCGTCTGGCTGCCGAGCGTCGAGCTGGTGATGCCCAAACCGTATCCGCTGATGCGGCCATCGTTGAGATTACGCGGCGCGCTCAGGCGCTGCAGCACGCCCGCGCCCGGTCCGCTATCGGCCAGCAGGCTTTGCAGCCAGCGCGTCAGATGATTCAGGCTGCCAGTGACGCTGCCCGAAGCTGAGAGATGCAAACCGGCGCTGGAAAGCTGCCACTGCGCGCCGTTTTGCCAGTAGCCAGGCACCAAACCGGGCACGATATCGAACCAGCTTTCCGGCGCAATCAGGTTGATATCCAGCGGATCGCAGATGTACTGCTGCAGCAGATCATTGAATAACACGCCTTTGGCTTTCAGCGCTTCTTCCACCAGCCGATAGCCGGTGTTGGTGTAGGAGATTTCGCTGCCGGGCGCATAGTTGAGCTCGCCTTCGCGCGCGATAAAATCCAGCAGGTCGCCGGCGCTGGTGGCGTTGTACACCGACAATCCCAGCAGCGATAAGGTTTCACGCACGTCCGGCAAACCGCTGCTCATATCCAGCGCCTGTCCGACGGTGATTTGGCCGTTGGCTCCGCTCAGCTGCGGCAGATGCTGCACCAGCACATCGTCGAGCTTGAGGTAGCGGCGTCCCGGCCCGGTCACCAGCGCGGCGAACAGATGTTTGGTGATCGAGGCGAAACGCACCACGCTGTCGGCGCTGAACGGCGTTTGCTGCGCCAAATCGGCCAATCCGGCACAGTGCATTGAGTGGATCTGGTGCGCATCAAACAGAACCATTGCGCCGCCCGGCGCGCCCGGCTGTTGCCAGCTTTCAGTGATCTGTTGTGCGACATCCGCGGCGCGTTGCCAGTTAGCGGTCATGCCGGTTCCTCCAGCGTCATGCTGAGATCGAAAAGTTGGGCGGTATGCGGATGCTGAATGCGCCGCGCGCGCAGATCGTCGGCGCTCAGCTGCTCCACCATCTCGCCATTCTGCATCACGCCAATGCGCTGACACAGGTGAGTTACCACCGCGAGGTTGTGCGTCACCATAATGTAGGTGAGTTTGCGCTCGCTGCGTAGATCGCTGAGTAAATTCAGGATTTCGGCCTGCACCGACACATCAAGTGCTGAGGTCGGCTCATCCAGCAGCAGCACTTCCGGCTCGGCGATCAGCGCGCGTGCAATCGCCACGCGCTGACGCTGGCCGCCCGACAGCTGATGCGGATAGCGGAAACGTACCGAGGCGGGCAAGCCCACTTCGCCTAACGCCTGGCTGATGCGTTGTTCGGCGCGATCGAGCTGATGCACCAGCAGCGGTTCGTGCAGGATGCGATCAATAGTTTGACGCGGATGCAGCGAACCAAACGGGTCCTGAAACACCATCTGCACCTGCCGATAGAAGGCGCGGCTGCGTTTGGCGCTGAGCTGCATGCCGCCAAATAGCATGCTGCCTTGCCAGTCGGCATTCAGTCCGGCGAGCGCGCGCAGGATGGTGGATTTGCCCGAGCCGCTTTCACCGACCAGGCCAAAGCTTTCGCCGTTACCGACCGAGAAGCTGACGTCTTTCACCGCCGTATGCGTACCGAAGTTGATAAGCAGGTTATCGATTTGAATCATGGGAAGCCTGTAAATTCTGTGCGTCCATTTAAACGGTCGCCATGAATGGCGACCCTACGCTGTGTGCCGATAATTAATCGCGCCACGCGGCATCGCGCTGCAATACGGGTAAACGCTCGCGCGGATGGCGCAACGACGGCAAACACGCCAGCAAACCGCGCGTATAAGGATGCTGCGCCTGCTGCAACTGCCCGGCATCGAGCAGCTCGACGATGCGGCCGGCGTACATCACTGCCACGCGATCGCAGAAGTGCGACACCAGCGGCAAATCGTGGCTGATCAGGATCAGCCCCATGCCGCGCGCCGAGACCAATTCGTCAATCAGCTTGAGGATCTCCGCCTGCACCGTGGCATCCAGCGCGCTGGTGGGTTCATCAGCGATTAACAGCTCCGGATCGGGCGCCAGCATCATGGCAATCATCACGCGCTGGCCCATGCCGCCTGAGACTTCATGCGGATAGCGTTTCGCCACGGCTGCGGGATCGCGAATCTTCACCTGCTCCAGTAGCTCAATCGCTGCCTGCATCGCCGCTTTATGGCTGCCGCCTTTGTGCTCGCGCCAGGCTTCGGCAATCTGCTGGCCGATGGTCATCACCGGATTGAGTGAATATTTCGGGTCCTGCAGGATAAAACCGACGCGCTTGCCGCGAATTTTGCGCAGCACTTTCTCGCTGGCACCGCGCAGATCGATACCGTCGAAGCGCAGCACATCGGCGCTGACTTCCGCATTGCCCGGCAATAACTGCATCAGGCTGCGCGCGGTCAGCGACTTGCCGGAACCGCTTTCGCCGACAATGGCGAACTTCTCGCGGCCCACGCTAAAACTGACGCCGCGCACTGCTTCGAAGGTTTCGCTGCGCGAGCGGAAGGCAACGCGCAGGTTATCGATTTCCACCAACATTTAGCGCTCCTTAGGATCCAGCACGTCACGCAGACCGTCGCCGAGAAAGTTAAACGCCAATGACGTCAGGAAAATCGCGATACACGGCATTAATGGCACCCACCATTCGCTGAACAGGAAACGACGCGCGGTGGCGATCATCGTGCCCCATTCCGGTGACGGCGGCTGCGCGCCCATGCCAAGGAAGCCAAGGCTGGCGGCGGTGATAATGATGGAGCTCATGTCCAGCGTGACGCGCACAATCAGGCTCGGCACGCACAGCGGCATGATGTGGCGCAGAATAATGCGCAGCGGCGATGCGCCGGTCAGACGGCTGGCGGCGATAAAGTCGCTGTGGCGGAACTGCAGGGTTTCGGCGCGCGCCAGACGCGCATACGGCGGCCACGATGTCAGGGCAATCGCCAGAATCGCGCTCTCAACGCCGGGTTTCAGCGCCGCGACAAACGCCAGCGCCAGAATCAAGCGTGGGAAGGCGAGGAAGATATCGGTCAGGCGCATCAGCGCTTTATCGATGAAACCTCCGGCATAACCGGCGATACAGCCAATCAGCAGGCCGAGCGGCGCGGTAAGCAGCACCACGGCGATTACCATGCCAAGTGTGGTGCGGCCGCCATAGATAATGCGCGTCCAGACATCGCGGCCCAGTTCATCGGTGCCGAGCCAGTGTGCGGCGGAAGGTGCCGCAAGACGGTTTTCCAGATGCTGCACGCCGGGATCGAACGGCGTCAGCCACGGCGCAAACAGCGCCAGCAGCAGCATCACCGCCACCACCAGCAGTCCGGCCATCGCCAGTGGATTACTGCGCAGGCTGAGCCACAGGCGATAACGCCGGCCCCACACCGCCTGGCGACGATTGGCGGGCGTGTCGTCGAGCAGCCATTCTCGTGAGAAGAAGATCATTTTACGCGCGGGTCCCAAAGTCGATAGAGAAGGTCAGCCAGCTGATTGAGCAGCACATACACGGTGCCGACCAGCAAGGTGGCGCCGATTACCGGGTTCATGTCGGCGTTCATCAGCGACGTGGTGAGATATTGGCCGATACCGGGCCAGGCGAAGACGTTTTCCGTCACCACCGCGCCCTCCAGCAATCCGGCGTAGGTCAGCGCCAGCACCGTGACCAGCTGAACCGCCACGGTGGGAAACGCATGCCGCCAAATCACCCGCCGTGACGACAAACCTTTGGCGCGCGCGGTGATCACGAACTCGCCGCTCAGCGCGTTAAGCATAAAGGTGCGCGTCATACGCGTGATGTAGGCCATGCTGAAGTAGGCCAGAATCAGCACCGGCTGCGCCATGTGCGCCAGTGCATCCCAGAAGGCGTCGGTTTCCCCGGCCAGCAGCGAATCGATAGTGAGGAAGCCGGTGACCTGCGGCACCATATCCTGCCAGATGATGTCCTGCCGTCCGGGGCCGGGCGCAATGCCGAGCACCGCGTAGAACACCAGCAGGCTCAGCAACGCCAGCACGAACACCGGCAGCGAATGGCCGGCAAGACAAATGACGCGAATGGTTTGATCGACCCATGAACGTTGACGCACCGCCGCCCACACGCCAAGCGGAATGCCGATCAGCGCTGCGATGATGATCGCCGCCGTCGCCAATTCCATGGTGGCGGGGAAGAAGCGGGCGATGTCGGTAATCACCGGATTCGAGGTGAGAATCGATTTACCGAGATCGCCATGCAGCAGTTGATTGAGGTAGTGACCAAACTGCACGTAAAGGGGCTGATCCAGCCCCATTTCCGCACGCACGCGCTCAACCACCGATTGCGGTGCGTTATCACCGACCGCCGCCAGCACCGGATCGGTGGGCATGACGCGGCCAATGAAAAAGGTCAAAACCGACAGACCAAACAACGTCAGCACCAGGCTTCCCAGGGTGCTGACGATTCTCTTCAGTAACGGCATCAGGCTTTTTTCACCTGCGCATACGGCCACTGCTCCAGCACGGTCATGTGAACATCACTCAGCGCTTTGCTGGTGGCCACGTTTTTGGTCTTCTGCATCATGAAAATGAACGGGCTCTTCTCGCGGCCTAGCTGCTGAATCTGCTGATAGAGCGCGATGCGCTTCGCCGGATCCGGCTCATGCAACGCCTGCTCGGTGAGTTTGTTGAACTCTTCGTCTGACCAGCTGCAGCGCCATGCCAGCGTACGCGCACGCGCGTTATCGCTGTTGTCGGTGTTAACGCAGAAGGCTTCGGTGTTGGAGTTGGGATCAAAGTAATCGGCACCCCAAACCGTCAACGCCAGCTGATGCTGACGCGCGCGCATTTTGGTCAGAACCTGACGGTTTTCGGCGGCAATCAGTGACACTTTGATGCCAATCGCGCCCAGCTGCGTCTGAATTGCCTGCGCGATGTCCGGATACGGTTGCATCGAGTAGTGATCGAGAGTGATTTCGAAACCGTCCGGATAACCCGCTTCGGCCAGCAGCGCTTTGGCTTTCGCCAGATCTTTGTGGAATGGCGTATCGTCCAGCGCCGCCGGGAAGCCGCTCGGCAGGAAGCTTTGATGGGTGACAAAACTCATCGACAGAATGTTTTTCTGGATGCTTTCGTAATCCAGCGCCCACTTCAGCGCCTGCCACACCTGCGGTTTTTTCAGGTACTGATTATTAGTGTTGCACGACATTAGCATGATGGCCGACAGCGACTGATTCACCAGCGACACGCTGCTGTCGTTTTTCACCTGCAGCAGCTGTTCGGTGGTGAGGTCATATGCGGCATCGACATCGCCTTTTTTCAGCATCAGCGCCTGCGCGGCTGGGTCAGCGATGTGCTTGAGGATCACGCGTTTGGTTTTGCTTGAACCTGCATATTGCGGGCTAATCTCCAGAATCACCGTTTCGCTGGCATTCCAGGTGCGCAGGGTAAAGGCACCGGAACCGGCGCTGTGCTGTTTCAGCCAGCCGTTACCGAAGTCATTGTTCTGCTGGTTCGCCAGACAGGCTTTCTTCGACACGATGCTGCCGACGGTGGCGGACAAGCAGTAGAGCAGGAAGGTTTCGGCCGCCGGTGCGCCGAGTTTCATCTCAACGGTGTGCGCATCTTTCGCGGTGACCAGCTGCGTCACGTTGTCTTTGGTGAAGCCGAACTGATTGATAATAAAGGCCGGACTCTTATCCAGCTTGACGATACGTTCAATCGAGAACGCCACGTCTTCTGCGGTGAGCGGCGAACCATCGGCGAATTTGGCCGCCGGATCGAGATGGAAAGTGTAAGTGCCGTTATCGCTGCTGACGTCCCAGCTTTGCGCCAGTTGACCAATCACTTTGTCGGCTTGCTTTGGATCGGGCGTGACTAAACGTTGATAGAGGTTGCCGCAAATCTGGCCGCCAGTGGCTTCGAAGCTTTCATGTGGATCGAGGCTGGTGATGTTATCGAGCTGCATCGCGATCACCAGCATGGTCGGCGGCGTCGCGGCAAAGGAAGAATTCAGGCTGAGGTAGGAAACAACAGGTACAGCAGTGCATCCTGCAAGAAAACGTCTTCTGGTAACCATGTAAACTCCCAACTGATTGATAAGTAAAATAAAAAATTGTTATTTGATTGTTTTTTGTCTTGACTTTACGCACCTGCCGGAGGATTAATACCGGCTCTAAGCCATTTGTTTCACGCGTGTGTGCTCGCCCTTTTTTGGTGCAATTTGCTCCGCCAGCTGGCAGTGCTGCGCTTTCCCCCGAACATGGAACTGAACAACATGTCTGACTCGATTACCCTCGATATTCCGGTCTTTGACGGCCACAACGATGTGCTGAATAAGCTGTGGCAGCACCATCAGCCGGACGCGGTTAATGCATTTTTCACTGGCACCAAAACGGGCCAAATGGACTTTCCACGTATCCGTCAGGGAAATATGTTAGGTGGCATTTTCGCCACCTGGGTGCCGTCCCACCCTCTGATTGCAAGAAGTGCGCCAGACCTCGCAGATTTTCCTCAGGAAATTATCAACTCAGCGCGCGATGCGACGTTTTCTATGCTGGCGCTGCTACTGCGCATTGAGCAGGCCTCAAACGGCCAGGTGAAGATTTGCCGCAGCGTGCGTGATATTCGCCACTGCATGGCAAACAAGGTGTTAGCGGTGGTGATGCACGTGGAAGGTGCGGAAGCGCTGGATACTCACGGCGAGCTGCTCGACATGCTGTACGCCAGCGGCTTGCGCACGCTGGGACCGCTGTGGAGCCGCCCGAATCAGTTCGGCGACGGCGTGCCGTTCCTCTATCCTTCGTCGCCGGATATCGGCAACGGCCTGACGGCCGCGGGCAAGCAGCTGGTACGCGACTGTAATCGCCGCCGCATCATGGTTGATTTATCGCATATGGATGAGAAAGGCTTCTGGCACACCGCAGAGATCAGCGATGCGCCGCTGGTGGCGAGCCACTCCAACGCGCATGTGATCAGCGCGCAGTCACGCAATCTCACCGATCGCCAGCTGGCGGCGATTGCCGAAACCAACGGCTTTGTCGGCGTCAATTTTGCCGTGCCGTTCCTGCGCGAAGATGGCGATCGCCATGCGCCGACCGGCGTTGATGCCATTGTGCGTCACGTTGAGTATCTGCTGGAAAAAGTCGGGGAAGATGGCGTCGGTTTTGGTTCGGATCTTGATGGTGCCACCATGCCGGGCGATCTGAAAGACGTGGCCGGATTCCCGCTGCTGGTGCAGGCGCTGGCGGCACGCGGCTATTCACGTGAGCTGCTGGAGAAGATTTGCCACGGCAACTGGCTGCGCGTGCTTGAAGCCACCTGGGGCGAATAATCATGCGGCTGCGGCATATTGAAGTGTTTCAGGCGATTGTGCAGACCGGCAGCATCAGTGCGGCGGCGCGTTTGCTGAATGTGTCGCAGCCGAATGTCAGCCGCGTGCTTAATCACGCCGAGCAGCAGCTCGGTTTTGCGCTGTTTGAGCGGCGCGCGCAGGGCATGGTGGTGACGGCAGAAGGGCGGCGTTTGCTGCCGGAAGTGGAAGATATCTACCAACGTTTACAAGCGATTACCCAACTCACCGAGCAACTGCGACGCGGCGAAGGGCAAACGGTGCGCGTCGGTGCCGCTCATGCGTTTGGTCAGATGGTGTTAGCACCGGCGCTGGTGAACTGGCGACAACAGGCGGCATCGGTCAGCGTGGAATTGGTTACCGAGCATTTCAGCACCTTATGCGGCATGATCATGGCTAATCAGCTCGATTTCGCGCTGGTGTTTGGTCAGCAGGTGGATGCGGATTTACTGGCGGAGCCGCTGTTTCAGTCGTCGATGGTGGCGTTGCTGCCGCGCGATCACACCCACAATGAGCCGGTGACGCTGGAGTGGCTGTGCGCTAACAACCTGCTGATGATGCAGAATCAGGATCCGTTGGGTCGCGTGCTGCACCGCGCGCTGCGTGATAAAGGGCTGAATCCAGCGGTTTCGCTGTCGATCAAAACCTATTCGGTGATTGCCGATATGGTGTTGGCGGGCGGCGGCGTCGGGATTGTCGATCTGTTTACCGCTTGCCGTTATGCCGACCAGCTCAAGCTGTTGCCGGTCGCGCAGCCGCTACCGTTTGAAGTGATGTTAATCAGCCGCCGCGATCAGCCGCAGTCGCAATCCACGCTGCAGCTGAAACAGGTGATTCGCAACAAGCTGTGGGAGATCGCGCGCCAATGTGAATCGCAGTTTTTCACCCGTCCATCGTAATACCGGTTTCGTAGGGTCGCCATTTATGGCGACCGTCCCACATCCGACTCTTAATTAAACCCCATCCGTAATCGGTTTACGCACCAGCAGCAAATACGCCAGCGCGCCTACCACCGTTACACCGGCGCAAATCATCAACGCCAGGCTAAACGACTTGGTGGTATCCAGCACCCAACCGGTGATCACTGGCGCGAACGAGGCGAACACGAAGCTGGCGAAGTTCTGGATGCTGCCGACCGAGGCGGTCATACGCGCCGTGACGTTGGCGTGAATCAAACCCCAGCACGATGTACCGGCAAAGTGGATACAGAACAGCGCCATACCGATCATGGTCACCGCGCTGGTGGTGTCGGTGGCACGCGTTACAAAGGCGGTAAACGCAGCGGACAACAGCATGCCGGTGACGATAGAGATCTTACGCACTTTCACCGCATCATGACCGCGACGCACCAGCGCATCGACCACATAACCGTTCAGCAGCATGCCCGCCGCGCCGAACAGGAACGGAATCGCCGCCAGTAAACCGGTACTTTTCAGGTCGAGGTTATAAGTGGATTGCAGATAACCTGGCAGCCACGCGATGTACAGCCATGCGGTGTAGTTGATGCCGCTGAAGCCAATCATCATGCCCCACATGGTGCGCTGCTTAAACAGGCCGCGCCACTCGGCAAAACTCAGCGGCTCTTTGCGCGATGCCACGCTGCCCGCCTGCAGATAGTGAATCTCTTCGCCGCTCAGCTTGTTGTTATCGCGATCGCGGTACATCAGATACCAGCCGATGGCGAGGAACATGCCGAGCACGCCGATGGTGACAAACATACCGCGCCAGCCCATTACCATCATCATCGCGGCCAGGATCGGTGGCGCGATGGATAAACCAATCATCGAGGCGGCATTAAACATACCCATCGGCATGCCGCGATCTTTGATGTTGAACCAGTCGTTGATCACCTTGACGCCGCACGGGTTCATCGGTGCTTCACCAATACCTAATCCGATGCGCACCAAAATAAACTGGGTGAAGTTATGCACCAACCCCGCCGCTGCCTGGAACAGCGACCAGAAGAACATGCCAATCGCCAGCATGATGCGCGGCCCTTTGCGATCGAGCAGCGCACCGCACGGCAGCTGTGCTAAACCGTATGCCAGAGAAAACGCTGACAGCAGCACGCCAATTTCGGTCGCAGATAAACCCAGTTCTCCACGGATGGTCATATTGGCGACCGACAGCGAACTGCGGTCAAGATAGTTGATCATGGCGGCGAACAGCAGCAGCAACATGGCGGTAATCTGGATCTTTCTGATGCGCGGCGAGCGCACCACGTCACTGCGTGCCGGGATAAAATCTTGCCCGTCTGCAGCCGGTTGTGGCGCGTTTTCGCGGCCACGAGCCGAAGTATTTTCCATTGCGACCTCCCGGATCTGGGTACTTATCGTTATGCGTTTGTGTGGGATCCTGCGGCAGCAAAACGGTGCTGCCCCAACGGATTGACTTCGAGACTAGAAGCAATCAGATCGGGATGTTGCGGAGATGTTTCAGATTCGTGCGGGAGCTAATGCTTTGTGGTTTTTAATCGGTTTTTAATTGTACTGACGGATAGATCGGATCATCGATGTCTTAGCGGTGCCGAGATGATTGTGCAGGGCGCACAAGGCTTCGACATCCTGACGGCTAATCAGCGCCGTCAGAATCGCCATATGCTCCTCCAGCGCCACGATATTGCGTTGCTTAAGATCGGTTTCATCCCATTGATAATGCGAGTGAAAAATCACTGAAATTATCTCCAGCGACTGATTAAAAAACGGATTGTTGGCGGCGGAGAGAATCAGCGTGTGCATCTCTTTATCCAGCGCGGCAAAGTGGCGGTAATTGCTGGCGATGGTGTCGCGCATCGAACGATGGCGATCCAGCAGGTCGCGCGCCTGCATCCAGCGCTCATCCTGCGAGGGCAGATTGAGAAAACGCGTCAGGGCGTGGGTTTCCAGCATTTCACGCAGCTCAAACAGGTTCTCGGCATACTTCTGATCGAACTTCTTCATGCGCCACTGTCCGCGTCTCACTGGCTCCAGCAGGTCATAACGCATAAAACGCAGCAGGAATTCGCGCACCACAATCGGGCTGACCTTCACCTGCTGCGCGAGCTGTAGCTCGCTAAACGTATCGCCCGGCATCAGCTGACGCTGATTAATCAGGTTGAAAAAGGTCTGCTCAAACTGCAGCGCCTGCTGATCAATCGGCGGCGTCAGGGCGTTAAAACCATCTTCATCGCTGGGATCGCGCACGATAACGTAGGTTTCATCCACCTTTTCCAGCACGCCGCGCTCATGCAGATGCTGCAAGGTGTGGCGCACCGTGGTGCGGCTGATGTTAAACATTTCGGCCAGCGCCGCCTGCGGTGGCAACGGCGAACGGATATGCCGTTTGGCAATGCCTTCCAGCATCTGGTTAATCACGTTCTGACGTAGGTTCTGGCTGCGGCTCATACGTGTCTCCGGTTTTTTATCTATTAAAAACCATACAAAGCCCAAAAAAAGCGGTTGGCTTCACACTTCCCCCAACGCAAAAAGCTGTCATCGGCGATTTTCGCCATAACTGCGACAACAGCACAGGAGAAGCCCATGACAACAATGAAAACGCTGGTGGTCGCCGAGCCGCGCCAGATGGTGTGGCAGCAGCGCGCTAAGCCGACGCCCGCCGCTAATGACGTTCTGATCAAACCGATCGCCGCTGGGATCTGCGGCACTGATATCCACGCCTGGTCCGGCAATCAGCCGTTCTTCAGTTATCCACGCGTGTTGGGGCATGAGCTGTGTGGCGAAGTGGTAGAACTCGGCAGCCAGGCCAGCGGCTTTAGGCTGGGCCAGCGCGTGGCGCTGATTCCCTATGTTGCCTGTCAGCAGTGCGATGCCTGTTTGAGCGGCAAAACCAACTGCTGCGAAAACATCTCGGTGATTGGTGTGCATCAGGATGGCGGTTTCTGCGAATTCCTCAGCGTGCCGAGCAGCAATTTGCTGGCGGTGGATGATGTTGATCCCGAAGCCGCCGCGCTGATTGAACCCTTCGCCATCAGCGCGCATGCGGTGCGCCGTGCGGCCGTGGCGGCAGATGAGCAGGTTTTGGTGGTGGGCGCAGGTCCGATCGGCCTTGGCGTGGCCGCAATTGCAGCGGCGGCGGGTGCCAAGGTGGTGGTGGCCGATACCAGCGAGCAGCGCCGTGCGCACGTGGCGCAGAAACTGGGGTTAACGACGGTGAATCCGTTAGACGCCGATTTTGACGCGCAGCTCAAAGCGGAGTTTGGCGGACGTTTATCCGCCAAAGTGATCTATGCCACCGGCAGCCCGGCTGCGATGAATGGCGCGGTGAAACTGATTCGCCACGGCGGCACCATCGTGTTTGTCGGCCTGCATAAAGGCGATCTGGTGATCCCGGATATCGAGTTCCACAAAAAAGAAACCACGTTGATGGGCAGCCGCAATGCCACGCTGGAAGATTTCGCTAAAGTTGGCGAACTGATGGCGAAAGGGCAGCTTCGTGCCGACATGATGCTAAATCGTCATTATGATTTCTCAACGCTGGCGGAGTGCTTTGAAGCAGATGTGATTAATAACCGCGAACTGATTAAAGGCGTAATTCACTTCGAGCGGTAGTTCTCCGGGATGTTCGGTCGCCATGAATGGCGACCCTTCGACAGATCGCTGCAGTTATCGTAGGGTGCGCATTAATGCGCACCTGGCTCGCATATTGTCACTCCATTCAAGCCAGCGTATTATCTCCCGCCTAAGGTGATGGCGTGCCACCTTCCCCAACCGCCGTTCTGGTCACAGACGGCTGATGACGCCTGACAACACTCGTATCCCTGCGCGGGAGACGGCGGTGTGTCAGGTGTTATTCTGTCCTGCCGCGGCCCTGCGCGTAATTCATTTCAGGAGCTCCAAACTATGTTGAAGTCGTTACTGGCGGTGGTGCTGGGCGGTGCGGTGGGCTGTACGCTGCGTTGGTTGATCTCATTACGTTTTAACGCGCTGTTTCCCAATTTGCCGCCGGGCACCTTGATGGTGAATCTGGTGGGCGGTTTTATTATCGGTGCGGCGCTGGCTTTCTTCATGCGTAATCCGCACATCGATCCCTTCTGGAAACTGCTGATTGTCACCGGTTTATGCGGCGGCTTAACCACGTTCTCAACCTTTTCCGCGGAAATCGTCGGGCTGCTGCAAACCGGCAAATACCTGTGGGCGATGTCGAGCGTGATGGTGCATGTCATCGGTTCGCTGCTGATGACCTTCGCCGGTTTTGCCGTGGTAAACCTGCTGGGATAACCTTCAGGCTTGAAATAACTCCTCAGAGGTAGATACTGATCGCCATTCTGTGCGCGTGACGCACAGAATGTGTCACCGATTATCCGGACGATTAAGGAGCTGTGTCATGCGTCGTAACCCCAAATTCCTTAACCTGGTGTTGTTAAACGGTGAACCTGAGGAGAAGCTGCGTGCCGCACGCGCCGCCGGTTTCGAGCAGGTTGAGATCTGGCGCGACGATGTGCAAGCCAGTACGCCACAGTTAGCAAAGCAGTTACAGCTTGGCTTCACCAATTTGCAGGTGCTGCGTGATTTCACCGGTGCGCCGGATCGTGAGCGCCAGCAAAAACGCGAAGAGCTGCGTCAGTTCATTCAGATTGCCCAAACTATCGGCTGCGACACCATTCAGGCTCCCGCCAGCACGCGTGAAGATTGCGTGGCGGCGCGCATTGACGAAGATTTGCGTTGGATGGCCTCGGAAGCTGCGCGCTACAACATGCGCATCATGTATGAGCCGATGGCGTGGTGCAGCGTGGATAATACGCTGCCGCTGGCGTGGGAACGGCTGCAACGGCTGGACCAGCCGAATATCGGTTTGGTGGTCGATCTGTTCCACATCTGCGCGTTAGGCGGCGACGCATCGCAGCTGGACGGCATTCCCGCCGATCGCATTTACGAAGTGCAACTGTGCGATATGGCCGAAATGCCGCCGCAGGATAAGCAGCCGCTCAGCGAGTATGCGCGTCATCAGCGCTTGCTGCCGGGCGATGGCATCATTGAAGTGGAACGTTTTGTCGATAAGCTGAAAAGTGCCGGTTACAGCGGGCCGGTTGGCATTGAAGTGTTTAACGATAAGTTGCAAGCGCAGCCAGCAGACGTGGCTGCGCACAAGGCGTGGCAGGCGTTAAATCGCTACTGGCCTTAATCCTGCAAACATTGCGCAATAAAACCGGCGGCATCCATCGCACCCTGCGATGAAATGGTGTGGCCGGTGGCCGCTTCATAGCGCGCTTCCACCGTCACGCCAGCCTGTTGCAAACGCTGCTCCGCCGATGCACTTTCGCTAAACGGAATCACATCATCAGCTTTGCCGTGAATCAGCAGCGCAGGCGTGTACTGTTGTGGCGTTAACGCGCCATCAAACGCCAGACGACCGGAAAATGCCACCACACCCGCCAGCGGATAACGACCCGACGCCAGCGCATCCAGCGCCATGATTGAACCCTGTGAAAAGCCCACCAGAATCACTTTGTCCCACGCATCCGCCATGCCGTGATGCGCCATCAGCTGTTGCAGTGTGTCATCAAAGGCAGCGCGCGCTTCACGCACCCGCGCCGGACGGTTTTCGGGTGTGATGCCGGTCAAACTAAACCACTGATAACCCATCGCATGTTCAAAAGGATAGGGCGCATTCGGCGAGGCAAACGCCACATCTGGCAGCAGGCGGGCCCAATGTTCGCCGAGCACCGCGAGGTCGTCGCCGTTGCTGCCGACGCCATGTAAAAAAATCACTAACGCTTTTGCCATCGCACTGCTCCTTATAAACCGTAGGCCGCCATATCCGGGCCAACCGGCACAATGCCGTTGGGATTCAGCGCCTTAATCGAATAATAGCCCTGCTTGATATGGTCGATATTCACCGTCTGACGCACGCCAGAAACCGACAGCATACTCTTGAGATAACGATCGAGCAGCGGATAGTCGCGCAGGCGGCGCAGGTTGCATTTAAACAGGCCGTGATAGGCGGCGTCAAAGCGCACCAGCGTGACGAACAGGCGAATATCCGCTTCGGTTAAGCGCTCGCCGAGCAGGAAGGTGCGGCCATCCTGCAAACGCAGCTCCAGCTCATCCAGTTGGCTGAATACATCGTTAAACGCCTGCTGATAGCTGATCTGCGTGGTGGCGAAGCCGGTGCGATAGACGCCGTTATTCAGGCGCGGATAGATCGATTCATTCAGCGCGTCGATCTCTGCGCGCAGATCTTCGGGATAAAGATCAATGCGATCGTCCGCCAGCGCGCCAAAGCCGCTGTTCAACATGCGCAGGATATCGGCCGACTCGTTATTGACGATGGTTTGCGTCTTTTTGTCCCACAGCACCGGCACGGTGGCGCGGCCGGTAAAACCGGCATCGGCGCGGGTGTAAAGTTCATGAATGTATTCGGCTTTATTCAGCCAGTCGCGGTCCGCGCCGGGATAATCACCGAAGCGCCAGCCTTGCGCGCCAAGCTGTGGCTCTACCACCGACACGCTGATCACCTTTTCCAGCCCTTTCAGGCTGCGCGCCAATAGCGTGCGCGAGGCCCACGGACAAATCAGCGCCACATAGAGGTGATAGCGATCTGGCTCGGCAGCAAATTCGCTGGAACCATCTGCGGTGATCCAGTGACGAAAACTGGATGTCTGGCGCACAAATCCGCCTTGTTTATCGGTGGCTTGCACCGGATGCCACTCTGCACTCCACTTACCGTTTACCAGCATCGTCTTCTCTCCTATGTGTTGATGGAGTGAGCATACAGCGCTGCTGGTTGGGTGATAATCCGGGCAAAATGGCTTTCATTGCTTCCAAATTGGAAGGAATCAGCCGGGCGGATGGTGCTGGAAATGGGCGGCGAGGAAATCGATCAGCAGCCGGGTTTTCTGCGCCAGATGACGCGCCGGCGGATAGAGCGCGAACAGGCCGAGCGGCGGCGTGGCGAACTCCTCTAATATCGAGACGATTTCACCGCGCTGCAAAGCGGGCGCGGCAATAAAACCCGGGAGCCGCGCAATGCCCAATCCGGCAATCGCCGCCTGTAAACAGGCTTCGGTATTCGAGAAACAGAGACGACCGCGAATTGGCATGCTGACGCTGTCGCCGCACGGCGTTACAAACGGCCAATGCCAGGGATCGCGGAAGTTGGTATCGCTGATGCACTGATGTGCCGCCAAATCACGCCAGTGCTTTGGCGTGCCGTGTTGCAGCAGATAACCGGAAGAGGCCGCCACGCGAATCGGCACATCGCCGAGGCGGCGCGCAATCAAACTGCTGTCGTCGAGTTTGCCGATGCGAATCGCCATATCGAAGCCTTCATCAACGATGTTAACTGCACGATCGGAGAAGTTCACGTCGAGTTCGATCTGCGGATAATGGCGCGCGAACTCCACCAGCACGCTGGCTAACACCGCGGTACCAAAGGTGCCGGGCGCGCTGATTTTCAGGCGGCCGGTCGGCGTGGTGGCGCTATCGCGCACTGTGGCATCCAATGTATCAAAAGCTTCCAGCAGCGTTTTTACCCGCTCGTAATAGGCGCGACCGACTTCGGTAGGCGAGAGCGCGCGCGTGCTGCGTTTAAACAGCTGCACGCCAAGTTCCTGCTCCAGCCGGGAGACCAGCTTCGACGCCTGGCCGCTGCTGGTGCCAAGGCGTTCGGCCGCACCGGCAAAGCTGCCGACTTCCAGCACGGCGACAAACATGCGGTCACAATCGAGTCGATCCATGAAAATTCCAGCTGACGAGAAAATCGTAGGGTGCGGCCTGCGGGCCGCCCGTGTCAAATTCTGCGCGGTGCATTAATGGACAAGGTCACCATGAATGGCGACCCTACAAAATCGCGCTGGTTCGTCGTAGGGTCGCCATTTATGGCGACCGTCGGGTCAAATCTGCTGATTACACATTCAGTGCGCTGCACCTTTTCCCACGCGGGAAAACCTGTTGAACTAGGCGCCTGCTTTCATCTGGCCGGGAGCCGTGAATGTCTTTGCTACATCTGTCGTCGCTGGCGGAGATCTCCGCCGTCGAATGGGATGCGCTGTTACCTGACGATCAACCGTTTTTACGCCATGCCTTTCTTCTGTCACTTGAAGAGAGCGGCAGCGTGCGGCCCGAAAACGGCTGGCAGACGGATCACCTGTTGTGGCGCGAAAACGGCACGCTGCGTGCCGCCATTCCCGGCTATCGCAAACGCCATTCGCGCGGTGAATATGTGTTCGACCATGCGTGGGCGGATGCCTGTCAGCGCGCCGGTATTCCTTACTATCCGAAATGGCTGGGCGCGATTCCGTTCAGTCCGGTGACTGGCGCACGCCTGCTGGGCGATGAAGACGCGGTGCTGAAACTGCTCAGCGCGTTGCCGGATAACCTCTACGAACAGGGTTTGAGCGGCGCGCATATCAACTTCACCACGCCGTTCGCCAATCAAGTCATGCAGCAGCAGCCGGACTGGCTGGAACGTCTCGGTTTGCAGTATCACTGGCACAACAAAGGCTATCGCGATTTTCAGGATTTCCTCGACACGCTGATGTCGCGTAAGCGCAAACAGCTGCGCAAAGAGCGTGAGCAGGTGATGAGCAGCGGCTTTGAATTCAGCTGGTATCGCGGCGATGAGCTGCGCGAAGATCAGTGGGATTTCGTCTACACCTGCTACGCCAACACCTATGCGGTGCGCGGCCAGCGACCATATTTGACGCGCCACTTCTTTAGCCTGCTGGCAGAGCGCATGCCGCGTTCGATTCGCGTGGTGATTTCAACGCTGCAAGGCCAACCGGCCGCCATGGCGTTCTGCTTAATGGACGGCAACACGCTGTATGGCCGCTATTGGGGCTGTCTGGCGGAGTTTGATCGACTGCATTTCGAAACCTGCTTCTATCAGGGCATGGATTTCGCCATTGCGGAAGGTTTGCAGCGTTTTGATGCGGGCGCGCAGGGCGAGCACAAGCTGGTGCGCGGCTTTGAACCGCATATCACGCACTCGTGGCACTATCTGTGTCATCCCGGTTTGCGCGATGCGGTGGGGGATTTTCTGCTGCAGGAACGGGAAGGCGTGCGCGGCTGGGCAATTGAAGCGCGCGACGCCTTACCGTATCGGCGTGGTGATTAATCCGCGCCGACAAAACCGCCGGTCTGATGCTGCCACAGGCGCGCGTAAAGTCCGCCGTGCGCCAGCAGTTCGCGGTGGTTGCCCATCTCGACAATCTCACCTTTCTCCAGCACCACCAAACGATCCATTTTGGCGATAGTTGAAAGACGGTGCGCGATGGCGATTACCGTTTTACCCTGCATCAGCGTTTCCAGGCTCTCCTGAATCGCCGCTTCCACTTCGGAATCCAGCGCGGAGGTGGCTTCGTCCATGATCAGAATCGGCGCGTCTTTCAGCAGCACGCGCGCGATGGCGATACGCTGACGTTGACCGCCCGACAGCTTCACGCCGCGCTCACCCACGTGCGCATCCAGACCGGTGCGGCCTTGCGGATCGGAGAGCAGCGGAATGAACTCGTCGGCGCGTGCGCGTATAATCGCCGCCTGCAGCTCCTCTTCCGTCGCGTCCGGACGACCATACAGCAAGTTTTCGCGAATTGAGCGGTGCAGCAGCGAGGTGTCCTGGGTGATCATGCCGATTTGCCCGCGCAGGCTTTCCTGCGTCACTTCAGCGATGTTTTGATCGTCAATCACAATGCGGCCGCTATTGATGTCATACAGCCGCAGCAGCAAGTTCACCAGAGTGGATTTACCGGCGCCGGACGGCCCAATCAACCCGATTTTCTCGCCCGGTTTGATGTTGAGATTGAGGCGATTAATCACCTGACGGCTGCCGCCATAGTCAAAGCGCACATCCTCAAAGCGAATCTGGCTGCGCGTCACCTGCATGTTTTTCGCGTTCGGCTGATCCTGCACGCTCAGCGGCTGCGCAATGGTGTTCAGGCCATCCTGCACCATGCCGATATTCTCAAAGATGCCGTTCACCACCCACATGATCCAGCCGGACATGTTCACCAGACGGATCACCAAACCGGTCGCCAGCGCAATCGCGCCGACGCTGATCAGCGACTGGCTCCACAACCACAGCGCCAGGCCGGAGGTGCTGACAATCAGCAAGCCATTGAGCGTCGAGAGCGTGATATCCATGGTGGTGACCATGCGGCTGGCGTGCTGGGTTTTGTCGGTTTGCTCCTGAATCGCTTCGCGCGCGTAACGCTTCTCCAGATCGTTATGCGAGAACAGTTTGATGGTGGCGATGTTGGTGTAGCCATCGACGATGGTGCCCATCAATTTTGAGCGCGCCTCCGATGACACCACCGAACGCTGTTTAACGCGCGGCACGAAGAAGCTCAGCGACACGCTGTACGCCACAATCCAAATCACCAGCGGAATCATCAGGCGCCAGTCCGCTTCGGCAAACAGCACCAGCGAGGTCACCGCGTAAATCACCACATGCCAGATGGCGTCCACCAGCTGTACCGCCGAATCTCGCAGCGAGTTACCGGTCTGCATGATGCGCTGAGCGATGCGCCCGGCAAAATCGTTCTGGAAGAAGTTCAGGCTCTGGCGCAGCACGTAGTTGTGATGCTGCCAGCGGATCATGCTGGTCATGCTTGGGTTGATGCTTTGATGCACCAGCATATCGTGCGCGGCAATCACCACTGGTCGCAGAATCAGCGCCACAAAACCCATCCACAACAATATTTGCCAGTTATCGCTGAACAACGAGGCGGGCGTGGAGTGATTAACCAGATCAATGATGCGGCTGAGATAGCTGAACAGTGCCACTTCGATAAGCGCTTGCACCAGCCCGACAATCAGCAGCGCGACGAAGCTCGGCCACACCTGACGCAGATAGTAGAAGTAGAACGGCCAGACGCTGGCGGGCGGGGAATCGGTTGGCGCATCCTGGAAAATATTGATAAAACGTTCAAAACGGCGATACAACATAGAGTCACTCTTCCCGAAATGGTGAGAGTTAACAGCTTAGTGCAAGTGAAAAGGGATTACCGACATGGATTTACACATTCGCGGCCGTGAGCCGGGCGATGCCGCCGCCTACCAACGCCTTTACAGCCATCCTGACGTTTATCGCTGGACCACGCAGCTGCCGTGCCCGAGCGTGGCGACCTGGCAGAAAAAATTCGAAAAGATGGATGAGCTGGGATACATCGGCTTTGTTGCGGAGATCGATGGCGCGATGGTTGGCGAGCTCACGCTGTTTGTCGAGCAGCGTCCACGCACGCGTCACAGCATCAGTTTTGGTATCGGCGTCGATCCGGCGTTTGGCGGGCGCGGCATTGGCGAAAAGCTGATCCGTAACGCGATGGATTACGCTTTTAACTGGCTGGGGATTATGCGCATCGAGCTGGAAGTGTTTCACGATAACGACCGCGCGCTGCGGCTGTATCAGAAGCTGGGCTTCGAGCGTGAAGGCGTGAAGCGCAAAGCCTGCCTGCGTGATGGCGAGTATCACGATATCGTGCAGATGGCACAGTTACGTTAACCGTAGGGTCGCCATTCATGGCGACCTTGTCGATAACCGCACCCAAC
>NZ_DAMBSA010000010.1:0-28680 GCF_032054795.1 Pantoea sp. CTOTU49201 | reverse complement strand
TCAGCGGACGAATAATCCAGTTGATCGCCCAAAACGACAGCAGCAAGGTGAGGGCGACCATCACTAAGGAAGGTAACAGCAACGAGGCAATCGCCTCACGGATCTCGTTTTCCACGCGATCGTTACGCGCCTGCGCCGAGAGCGTTTCGTTGACCAAAAAACTGATCTGCTCGCGGCTTTCATGCCACAGCCAGATGGCGCTCATCACCTGACAGGTGAGGAGAATCAGCGCCAGCATAATCAATAACCGCTGACGCATGCTGTTCATTCGCGGATTTCCAGACGGTAACCGACGCCGCGCACGGTTTTGATGCGATCTTTCCCGAGCTTGCGACGTAAATTGTGGATGTGAACTTCAAGGGTGTTGGAACCGGGATCGTCATTCCAGCTGTAGAGATCCTGCTGCAGCGTTTCGCGATGCACATTTTGTCCCACGCGCATCAGTAAACGGGTGAGCAACGCGAACTCTTTTGGCGTGATCTCCAGCGGGATCGCTTCCAGCAAAACCTGCTGGGAACTGAGATTGAGCGTCAGATCGCCCTGTTGCAACAGGTTATCGCTGTGGCCCTGATAACGGCGAATCAGCGCTCGCACGCGTGCCTGTAACTCAACCAGCGCAAACGGCTTCACCAGATAATCATCAGCGCCGGCATCCAGACCATCAACGCGATCCTCCAGCGCATCGCGCGCTGTAAGGATCAATACCGGCACCGCAATGCCGTCGCGTCGCCATTGACGCAGCAGCGAAGCACCATCGCGATCCGGCAAGCCGAGATCGAGCACGATCAGGCTGTATTGTCCGCTACGCAGCAGCGCATTGCTCTCTGCAGCCGTGCTGGCGCAGTCGATGGCGTAGCCCTGCGAGGTTAGTGCCTGCGCAAGGCCCGATTGCAATAGTGCATCATCTTCAACAATTAGCAGTTTCATCAGTTGTTCTTGTTGATATCCGTATAGAGGCGGCTCTCAAAACGTACCAGCGGGATGCGGCGCGTTTTCTGATCTTCCGGCGGCACAGCATAGCCGGACAGGAACTGGACAAAGGCGACGCGTGCGCCACTGGAAGTGGTGATGAATCCTGCCAGATTATAGACGCCCTGCAGCGAACCGGTTTTCGCAGATACTTTGCCATCCAGTCCTGCTTCGTGCAGACCGCCGCGATATTGCAGCGTGCCGTCGTAACCGGCCAGCGGCAACATCGAAATGTAATTCAGCGTCGAATCATTTTTCGCAATGTATTGCAGCACTTGCATCATAGTATCTGGCGCAATCAGGTCATGGCGCGACAGGCCGGAACCATCAACCTGAATGCTGTTACCGAGATCGACACCGGCTTTTTCACGTAGGATGCGACGTACCGCATCCGAACCCGCGCGGAAGGTGCCCGGCACGTTGAAGTAGTGATGGCCGATGGTGCGGAACACGGTATCGGCGATCATGTTGTCTGACTTCTTCAGCATGGTGTGCAGCAGCGTGTGCAGCGGTGCAGATTGCGTTGAAGCCAACACGGTCCCCGGCGATGTCACTTGCGCCTGGCGAACCAGATGCCCGCTGTAACCAATATCGGCGGCGCGCAGCTCGGCTTTAAGAATCTCACCGGCCCACGCAGCACCATCCTGCACGGCAAAGGCCAGCGGCAGCGGCTCTGAACGTTGGCGCATGCAGCCGGTTAAGGTGTAGCGATTGAGCTCGCCTGGTACGACATCCAGCTCGCAATATTGTCCGTCACCGCTGTTGCGACCAATGGTGCGCACCTGACTAAACATGTGAGCCGGATAATAGGAAGCGATACGCACAAAGGCGTTTTCGCCAGGCGTATTGGCGCTATACAGCGAAACCGAGAAACAGTTTTTATCGACGATTGCCGCACCCGGCGGCGCGCTGAAGCACTGTGTCAGATCGTTCCACGGCCAGCCTGGCGCCATATCGTGGCTGGCGAACACCGAAGTGTCGATCACCAGGTTGCCTTTGATATGGGTGATGCCCTGCTTTTTCAGCGCGGCTACCATGTTGCGCAGATCCTGGCGACCCAGCGTGGGATCGCCGCCAAAACGCGCCACTAAATCGCCATTCAAGGTGCCATCGTTAACCGCACCTTTGGTCTCCATGGTGGTCTGGAAACGGAAATCGGGTCCGAGTTCTAACAAAGCCGCCAGCGCTGTCACCACTTTCATGGTGCTGGCCGGTAACGCCATCTGTTTGCCGTGATAATCGATTATTGGGGTGGATGCGCCCACTTTTTGTACCATCAGCGCCAGGTTTGCGCCGTCTGGCAAATACTGCATGTATTCATCAACGGGGGCTGCTTGTGCCTGCAGCATAAACGCACAGGTTAATCCGGTAACAAGTCGTGAAAATCGCATAATCTCGCGGTAACTGACGGGTGAGGGCGTCAATACTACGTCCCCGGACGGTGCAAAGTAAACGATGACCCACAGGGAACTCTGGGGTAAAATACGTATCAAAATGCAAAACCGAACCTGACCCGGAAAGCTTTCCCGGTCAGGCTTCTTTTGCTTGTGAAAAGAGGTAACGCGCCGCAGAAGCTGTTTTCTGCTGTCACCGGTCAGGATGACGCCGTTAACCAGGATAGATGACGAGGAGCCAAAATGAATCAGATTCCGATGACGTTGAAAGGCGCTGAGAAGCTGCGCGAAGAGCTGAACGAACTGAAAACTGTGAAGCGTCCGCGCATCATCGCCTCCATCGCCACAGCCCGTGAGCACGGCGATTTGAAAGAGAATGCCGAATATCATGCGGCTCGCGAAGAACAGGGTTTCTGCGAGGGTCGTATTCAGGAGATCGAAGCCAAGCTTTCCAATGCGCAAGTCATTGATGTGACTGCCATGCCTAAAACCGGTCGCGTGATTTTTGGCGCTACCGTGACCATCCTCAATGTGGATACGGATGAAGAGTTCACCTATCGCATCGTGGGTGACGATGAAGCTGACTTCAAACAGAACCTGATTTCAGTGAATTCGCCGATGGCGCGTGGATTGGTTGGAAAATCAGCAGACGATGTCGCGATTGTGAAAACCCCGGGCGGGGATGTGGAATATGAAGTCCTGAAGGTGGAATACCTTTAAGATATTGCTACGCTTTGCAATATGTCGCTGCATTTTGTAAAGAAAGGAAAAAGGCCGCATTGCGGCCTTTTATCACATGCAGGAGCGTGGCACTTTCTTTGCCCGTCGCCGCCTTTAAAGGCATGATTAACGCGGAAGAGTAATTTTACGCTCTTTGGCAGGGCGATACAGCACCAGCGTGTTGCCGATTACCTGTACGTTGCCTGCTTTAGTCTCACGCACGATAGCGTCCACGATCAGCTGCTTAGTTTCACGATCTTCCGAGGCAATTTTTACCTTGATCAATTCGTGATGCTCGAGCGCCAGTTCGATTTCGGCGAGCACGCCTTCGGTCAGGCCATTACCGCCCAGCATGACAACCGGCTTAAGCGGATGGGCAAGGCCTTTCAGGTGCTGTTTTTGTTTGGTACTCAGATTCATCGTATTTTTTGCTTACTCAGGGATTGAAAACGGTTCATTCTACCGCCATCTCGGGTATATCGCCAAATCAACGCGACCATTGCGTGCTGATTTATCGCTACGATGACGATTTAATTGGAAAAATTATGACGGGTAAAAAGCGTTCGGCCAGTTCCAGTCGCTGGCTACAGGAACACTTTAGCGATAAATATGTGCTGCAGGCACAGAAAAAAGGGTTACGTTCGCGTGCCTGGTTTAAACTTGAAGAAATTCAGCAGGGTGACAAGATTTTCAAACCCGGGATGACAGTTGTTGATCTCGGTGCGGCACCCGGCGGTTGGTCGCAATATGTGGTTCAGCTTATCGGATCAAGTGGTCGTATCATCGCCTGCGATCTGTTACCAATGGATCCGATTGTCGGCGTTGATTTTTTGCAGGGCGATTTTCGAGATGAGGCGGTTCTTAACGCCTTACTCGAGCGCGTAGGCGACCAAAAGGTGCAGGTGGTGATGTCTGATATGGCACCCAACATGAGCGGTACACCTGCGGTTGATATTCCACGTTCGATGTATTTGGTAGAATTGGCGCTGGAAATGTGTCGGGATATCCTGGCCCCAGGCGGCAGTTTTGTCGTGAAAGTGTTTCAGGGAGATGGCTTCGATGAATACCTGCGGGAAATTCGCTCCCTGTTTACGAAAGTGAAAATTCGTAAGCCGGACGCTTCGCGATTACGTTCGCGCGAAGTGTACATTGTGGCGACGGGGCGCAAACTTTAGCCCGAATTGCCGGAATCAAAGCAAGACGACCAATGCGTTTACTCTGATGTGTAATTCTGAGTTTCAGGGTAAACAAGCAAAATCATCCGCACTGCGATTCCAGGTATGAAGGAACTATAGTACCCTACGCTGTCTGTTAACATCGTTGTAATATGAGGTTAATCCCTTGAGTGACATGGCGAAAAACCTGATTCTCTGGTTAGTCATCGCGGTCGTGCTGATGTCTGTATTCCAGAGCTTTGGGCCCAGCGAGTCGAATGGCCGTAGGGTTGATTATTCAACTTTCCTATCGGAAGTGAACCAAGATCAGGTCCGCGAGGCACGAATTAACGGGCGTGAGATTAACGTTGTCAAAAAAGACAGCAATAAATACACCACCTATATCCCCGTCAACGATCCTAAGTTACTCGATAACCTGTTGACCAAAAACGTCAAAGTAGTTGGCGAACCGCCTGAAGAACCAAGCCTGCTGGCTTCCATCTTCATCTCATGGTTCCCAATGCTGCTGCTGATTGGCGTGTGGATCTTCTTTATGCGGCAGATGCAGGGCGGCGGCGGCAAGGGCGCGATGTCCTTCGGCAAGAGCAAAGCCCGCATGCTGACCGAAGATCAGATCAAAACCACTTTTGCTGACGTGGCCGGTTGTGATGAGGCCAAAGAAGAAGTGGGTGAGCTGGTTGAGTATCTGCGTGAGCCGAGCCGTTTCCAGAAGCTGGGCGGTAAAATCCCGAAAGGCGTCCTAATGGTCGGTCCTCCGGGTACCGGTAAAACGCTGCTGGCGAAAGCGATTGCTGGCGAAGCCAAAGTACCGTTCTTTACTATTTCTGGTTCTGACTTCGTTGAAATGTTTGTCGGTGTTGGTGCATCTCGTGTGCGTGACATGTTCGAACAAGCGAAGAAAGCCGCGCCGTGCATCATCTTTATCGATGAAATCGATGCGGTTGGCCGTCAGCGTGGCGCAGGTTTAGGCGGTGGTCACGATGAACGTGAACAAACGCTGAACCAGATGCTGGTTGAGATGGATGGCTTTGAAGGTAATGAAGGCATCATCGTAATCGCGGCAACTAACCGTCCAGACGTACTTGACCCGGCGCTGCTGCGTCCAGGTCGCTTTGACCGTCAGGTTGTCGTCGGTCTGCCAGACGTGCGTGGTCGTGAGCAGATTCTGAAAGTCCATATGCGTCGTGTGCCGCTGGCAACCGATATGGATCCTTCAGTCATCGCACGTGGTACGCCTGGCTTCTCCGGTGCGGATTTGGCTAACCTGGTCAACGAAGCTGCGCTGTTTGCTGCTCGCGGCAACAAGCGTGTGGTTTCGATGGTTGAGTTTGAAAAAGCCAAAGACAAAATCATGATGGGTGCGGAACGTCGCTCCATGGTGATGACCGAAGAGCAGAAAGAATCGACGGCCTATCATGAAGCGGGTCACGCGATCGTCGGTACGCTGGTTCCGGGTTACGATCCGGTGCACAAGGTCACCATCATCCCGCGTGGTCGTGCACTGGGTGTGGCTTTCTTCTTGCCAGTGGGCGATGAGATCAGCGCCAACCGTCAGAAGCTGGAAAGCCGTATTTCTGTGGCTTACGGCGGACGTCTGGCGGAAGAGATCATTTATGGTCCGGACTATGTTTCTACCGGTGCTTCATCTGACATCAAAATGGCAACCAGCGTAGCGCGCAACATGGTTACGCAGTGGGGCTTCTCTGAGAAGCTGGGTCCATTGCTTTACGCTGAAGAAGAGGGCGAAGTATTCCTCGGTCGTTCAGTGGCGAAAGCAAAACACATGTCAGATGAAACGGCGCGCATTATCGATCAGGAAGTTAAACACCTTATCGATACCAACTATCAGCGTGCACGCCGTATTCTGAATGAAAACATGGACATCCTTCACGCGATGAAAGACGCGCTGATGAAGTATGAGACCATTGATGCACCGCAAATCAGCGATCTGATGGCACGCCGCGAGGTGCGTCCACCAGCAGGTTGGGAAGAGGCGAAAGTTGCTGTGGGTAACGGCGACTCTACCCAGGCTCCACGTCCTGTTGATGACCCGAAAACACCGGGTTCAGACAAGATCATGTGATAGCGTTCTGGCGGGATGCATTGCTCACCGCCAGATTTGCAGCCGCAATACTTGTTACAATGCAAACCCCGGCAAGTCCGGGGTTTTTTACATTCTGCGATTCAGTGATTCCTCAAGGAGATTCTCGCCATGAAGTTGTTCGCCCGTGATTCCCATCTCGATCTCTCTTTTCCCCATGTGATGGGTATTTTGAATGTCACGCCGGACTCTTTCTCTGATGGTGGAAGCCACAACACGCTGGTTGATGCGCTGACGCACACCAATGAAATGGTGAATGCCGGTGCCACCATCATTGATGTTGGCGGTGAATCAACACGTCCGGGCGCTGATGAAGTCAGCGTGGAGGAAGAGCTGGCACGCGTCATTCCGGTGGTGGAAGCCATCGCGCAGCGTTTTGAGGTGTGGATTTCCGTGGATACGTCTAAACCAGAAGTGATCCGTGAAGCGGCGCGAGTGGGTGCTCACATTATCAATGACATTCGCTCCCTGTCCGAACCGGGCGCGCTAGCAGCGGCAGCAGAAACCGGTTTGCCGGTGTGTTTGATGCACATGCAAGGTGAACCGCGCACCATGCAGCAGGCACCGGAATATAGCCACATCGTGAGCGAAGTGGACGCTTACTTCGCTGCGCAGATTGCGCGATGTGAAGCAGCCGGTATCAAAAAAGATAATCTGCTGCTCGATCCTGGCTTCGGTTTCGGTAAGAATCTCAGCCACAACTATGAACTGCTGGCCAATCTGAGCCATTTCCACCATTACGGCTTACCGCTGTTGGTCGGGATGTCGCGGAAGTCGATGGTTGGTCAGTTGCTAAATGTCGGTCCGGCGCAGCGCCTGACCGGAAGCCTCAGCTGTGCGGTGATTGCCGCCATGCAAGGGGCGCAAATTATTCGCGTGCATGATGTGAAAGAGACTGTCGAAGCGATGCGCGTCGTCGAAGCGACACGGAGAGCAAAAGGATAAAGCATGAGTAATCGTAAATATTTCGGTACAGATGGGATTCGCGGCAAAGTCGGTGAAGCACCGATTACCCCTGATTTTGTTCTCAAGTTGGGCTGGGCGGCCGGTAAGGTGCTGGCGCGTCAGGGTTCACGCAAAGTATTGATTGGTAAAGATACGCGTATTTCAGGCTATATGCTGGAATCGGCACTGGAAGCGGGTCTGGCGGCGGCGGGATTGTCGGCGGCTTTCACCGGTCCGATGCCGACACCTGCTATTGCTTATCTGACACGCACTTTCCGCGCTGAAGCCGGCATCGTGATTTCGGCTTCGCATAATCCCTTTGACGACAATGGCATCAAATTCTTCTCTGCTGAAGGCACCAAGCTGCCCGATGAAGTCGAAGAAGCCATTGAGCTGGAGATGGAAAAGCCGATCACCTGCGTGGAGTCAGCTGAACTGGGCCGCGCCAGTCGCATTGTCGATGCCGCAGGTCGTTACATCGAATTCTGCAAAGGGACGTTCCCAAGCGAGCTAAGCCTGAATGGGCTGAAGATTGTGGTTGATTGCGCTAACGGCGCAACTTACCACATTGCACCTAATGTGCTGCGTGAGCTGGGTGCGACGGTGATTGCTATCGGCGTGCAGCCGGATGGCATGAACATCAACAAAGATTGCGGTGCGACCGATCTGCGTCTGCTGCAGCATCGCGTGTTGGAAGAGAAGGCCGATCTCGGACTGGCTTACGACGGCGATGGCGACCGCATCATGATGGTTGACCATTTAGGTCATAAAGTCGATGGCGATCAGATTCTCTACATCATTGCACGCGAAGGGCTGCGTCAGGGCCAACTGCGCGGCGGCGTGGTCGGCACGCTGATGAGTAACATGGGTCTGGAGCTGGCGCTGAAACAGCTGGGAATTCCATTCACCCGTGCGAAAGTGGGCGACCGCTATGTACTGGAAAAAATGCAGGAGAAGGGCTGGCGTTTAGGGGCAGAAAACTCCGGTCACGTCATTCTGCTGGATAAAACCACCACCGGCGACGGCATCGTGGCAAGTTTGCAAGTGCTCACTGCAATCGTGCGCAACCATATGACGCTTCACGATCTGTGCAGCGGCATGAAAATGCTGCCGCAGATTTTGGTCAATGTGCGTTTCGCTGGCGAGCACGATCCGTTGGAAAGCGAGAGCGTGAAAGCCGTGACCGCAGAAGCTGAAAAAACGCTGGCGGGGCGTGGTCGTGTGTTGCTGCGCAAATCCGGCACTGAACCACTGATTCGTGTGATGGTGGAAGGTGAGGATGAGGCGCAGGTCAGCGCGCTGGCGCATAAAATCGCGGATGCAGTAAAAGCGGTTTGAGTTGTTTCAGGCGGAGAGATTCTGTACTTTCCGCCTGCAAAATCACCGGGATGGTGCTTTTTTCCGCAATCGAAAGAGATGGTGAAAATTGCACTTGCAGAGGTATGTGCCTTTGGTTAGTATTCACACCCGCTTCTGATGGGTGATGACGAGACTCCCCATCGATATTGGTTGAAGCTTTAACTGTGCAGATAACGCGCAAGGAAACAGGTTGATTATGTACGAAGCTCTGTTAGTTGTTTTCCTTATTGTAGCGATTGGCCTCGTAGGTTTGATCATGCTGCAGCAAGGCAAAGGCGCTGATATGGGAGCCTCATTCGGTGCGGGCGCTTCTGGTACGCTATTCGGTTCTAATGGGTCTGGCAACTTTATGACTCGCATGACCGCGGTACTGGCTACGCTGTTCTTCATCATCAGCTTGGTTCTGGGTAATCTGAACAGTAATAAAACAGCCAAAGGTAGCGAGTGGGATAATCTCACTGCGCCGGCGCAGTCTGAACAGCAGACTCAGCCAGCTAAACCGGCAACGCCGGGCAATGATATCCCGCAGTAAGATCGTCAACGCTGTAGTGCGATAAAACAACGTCGCAGTCTAGTGATGTACCGAGGTGGTGAAATTGGTAGACACGCTACCTTGAGGTGGTAGTGCTCGAAAGGGCTTACGGGTTCAAGTCCCGTCCTCGGT
Source organism: Pantoea sp. CTOTU49201 (assembly GCF_032054795.1). NCBI lineage: Bacteria > Pseudomonadati > Pseudomonadota > Gammaproteobacteria > Enterobacterales > Erwiniaceae > Pantoea > Pantoea sp. CTOTU49201. Next base: position 19,353 of record NZ_DAMBSA010000010.1, on the reverse strand, counting down.
ACCAAATCTCAGTTTAACTTGCATTTTTTGCAAGGTCGGCGTATTATTCGCCACGTTTTCGGACGCGGGGTGGAGCAGCCTGGTAGCTCGTCGGGCTCATAACCCGAAGGTCGTCGGTTCAAATCCGGCCCCCGCAACCACTTTCCCTTAGAGTTCTTTTTCAAATATACTGCATGCATCGACGGACGCAATCTCAGTGATTTTTGAAAAAAATTCTTTTGGATTGTGCTCCGAAGCCGCTATGCGGCGTACAGGGTCCAGTCACAAAAAGCCCCGAATATTCGGGGTTTTTTGTTATCAGGAAATCGAAACACTGGGCTATAGGCCCTTTTTTTATGTCTTGGGGGTGGGCTTGTCCACATTAGAGCAAAAATTGACAGAGTTGATCTCTGCTCCAGTAGAAGCGCTTGGCTACGAATTAGTCGGTATTGAGTTTATTCGTGGTCGCACATCAACCCTGCGCATCTATATTGATAGTGAAGAGGGTATCAATGTTGATGATTGCGCCGATGTTAGCCACCAGGTTAGCGCAGTAATGGATGTGGAAGATCCTATTACCGTGGCTTACAACCTTGAAGTTTCCTCGCCGGGTCTCGAACGTCCTCTTTTCACTGCTGAACACTATGCACGTTTTGCCGGTGACGAGGTGAGCCTGGTACTACGCATGGCCGTACAAAACCGCCGTAAATGGCAGGGTATCATTAAGTCTGTTGAAGGCGAGATGATCACGGTGACCGTTGAGGGTAACGATGAAGTGTTCGCGCTGAGCAACATTCAGAAAGCGAACCTGGTCCCCCACTTTTAAAAGTCCGGATTGAGGCTAACCAGGATGAACAAAGAGATCTTAGCTGTAGTAGAAGCCGTTTCTAACGAAAAAGCCCTGCCGCGTGAGAAAATCTTCGAAGCGCTGGAGAGCGCTTTGGCCACTGCGACCAAAAAGAAGTATGAGCAAGAGATCGAAGTGCGTGTCAGCATCGATCGCCGCAGCGGCGATTTCGACACCTTCCGTCGCTGGCAGATTGTGGAAGAAGTCACGCAGCCGACTCGCGAGATCACGCTGGATGCAGCTCGTTATGAAGACGAAGCGTTCAATCTGGGCGAATTTGTCGAAGATCAGATTGAATCTGTCACCTTCGACCGTATCACCACCCAAACTGCTAAGCAGGTTATCGTACAAAAAGTACGTGAAGCTGAGCGCGCGATGGTGGTTGATCAGTTCCGTCAACACGAAGGCGAAATCATCACCGGCGTGGTGAAGAAAGTGAACCGTGACAACATTTCACTGGACCTCGGCAGCAATGCTGAAGCCGTGATTGTGCGTGAAGACATGCTGCCGCGTGAAAACTTCCGTCCAGGTGACCGTATCCGCGGTGTGCTGTACGCCGTTCGCCCTGAAGCGCGTGGCGCGCAGCTGTTCGTCACCCGCTCTAAGCCAGAGATGCTGATCGAATTGTTCCGCATTGAGGTGCCAGAAATTGGCGAAGAAGTTATCGAGATCAAAGCGGCAGCGCGCGATCCGGGTTCACGCGCCAAAATCGCGGTGAAAACCAACGATAAACGTATTGATCCAGTGGGCGCTTGCGTCGGTATGCGCGGTGCGCGTGTACAGGCGGTTTCAAGCGAGCTGGGTGGCGAGCGTATCGACATTGTGCTGTGGGACGACAACCCGGCGCAGTTCGTTATCAACGCCATGGCGCCAGCCGATGTGGCGTCAATTGTGGTGGATGAAGACAATCACACCATGGATATCGCTGTTGAAGCCGGCAATCTGGCTCAGGCGATCGGCCGTAACGGCCAAAACGTGCGTCTGGCTTCCCAACTGAGCGGTTGGGAACTGAACGTGATGACCGTCGATGATCTGCAGGCCAAGCACCAAGCTGAAGCCCATGCAGCGATCGATATGTTCACCAAACATCTCGACATCGACGAAGAGTTCGCCACCATTCTGGTGGAAGAGGGCTTCTCTTCGCTGGAAGAATTGGCTTATGTGCCAATCAACGAGCTGCTGGAAATCGACGGCCTCGATGAAGAGACCATTGAAGCCCTGCGTGAACGAGCAAAAAATGCGTTAACTACCCTGGCATTAGCGAAAGAAGAGAGCCTTGGTAATCAGGAGCCCGCTGAGGATCTTCTGAATCTTGAGGGCTTGGATCGTGCGCTGGCGTATCGCCTGGCGGCGAAAGGCGTTTGCACGCTGGAAGATCTCGCTGAGCAAGGTGTTGACGATCTGACAGATATTGAAGGGCTGGATGACGAGAAAGCCGGTGCGCTGATTATGGCTGCACGTAATATCTGCTGGTTCGGCGATGACGCGTAATAACAGGAAGGAACAGCATGACAGATGTAACCGTAAAATCGCTGGCCGCCGAAATTCAGACCCCGGTCGATCGCCTGGTACAGCAATTTGCTGATGCAGGGATCCGTAAGTCTGAGAACGATGCGGTGTCCCAGCAAGAGAAAGAAACCTTACTGTCTCACCTGAATCGTGAGCACGGTCAGACCGGTTCAAGCAAGCTGACTTTGCAGCGCAAGACGCGCAGCACCTTGAATATTCCCGTCACCGGGGGTAAAAGTAAGTCGGTACAAATTGAAGTCCGCAAAAAGCGCACATACGTGAAAGGCGACGCAGAGTCTGAGCAAGCTCAGGCAGAAGCGGAAGCCGAGGCGCAGCGTGAAGCGGAAGAGCAGGCGCGTCGCGAGGCGGAAGAACAAGCCCGTCGCGAAGCTGAACAGAAAGCGCAACGTGAAGCCGAAGATAAAGCCAAGCGCGAAGCCGCTGACAAGGCCAAACGTGAAGCAGCGGAAAAAGAGAAATTGACTAATCAACCTACCGACGTAGTAGCCAAGGCTGCGCAGTCTGATAAAGCCCGTCGTGAAGCAGAAGCTGCCGAACTGAAACGTAAAGCAGAAGAAGAAGCACGCCGTAAGCTGGAAGAAGATGCGCGCCGCGTGGCTGAAGAAGCCCGCCGCCTGGCTGAAGAAAAAGCTGTTGAATGGGCCAAACCTGAAGAAGAGGATAAAGGCGACTATCACGTCACTACCTCAACTCACGCCCGTCAGGCAGAAGACGAGAACGATCGCCAGGTAGAAGCTGGCCGTGCACGTGCTCGCACCACTAAAGCAGCTCGCCCGGTGAAGAAAGGCAACAAGCATTCTGAAGCCAAAACCGATCGCGAAGAAGCGCGTGCGCAGGTTCGTGGCGGTAAAGGCGGCAAACATCGTAAGCCAAGCACCCTGCAGCAGGGCTTCAACAAGCCAGCTCAGGCTGTTAACCGCGATGTCGTCATCGGTGAAACCATCACCGTTGCTGAACTGGCCAACAAAATGGCGATCAAAGGTTCTCTGGTCGTTAAAGCGATGATGAAGATGGGCGCTATGGCGACCATCAACCAGGTTATCGATCAAGAAACCGCTCAGATGGTCGCGGAAGAAATGGGTCACAAAGTGATCCTGCGCCGCGAGAATGAGCTGGAAGAAGCGGTAATGGACGATCGTGATACCGATGCTGCGCAAGAGTCTCGTGCTCCGGTCGTTACCATCATGGGTCACGTTGACCACGGTAAAACCTCTCTGCTTGACTACATTCGTTCAACGAAAGTGGCATCAGGCGAAGCGGGCGGTATTACTCAGCATATCGGTGCTTACCACGTTGAAACTGACAACGGTATGATCACCTTCCTCGATACCCCGGGACACGCCGCGTTTACCGCAATGCGTGCTCGTGGTGCGCAGGCCACGGATATCGTTATCCTGGTTGTTGCTGCTGATGATGGCGTGATGCCTCAGACCGTTGAAGCTATCCAGCATGCGAAAGCAGCCGGTGTGCCAGTGGTTGTTGCGGTCAACAAAATCGATAAGCCAGATGCTGATCCAGACCGCGTTAAGAACGAACTGACCCAATACGGAATTCTTCCGGAAGAGTGGGGCGGTGAGAACATGTTCGTTAACGTCTCTGCGAAAGCCGGTACCGGTATTGACGACCTGCTGAATGCAATTCTGCTGCAAGCAGAAGTACTGGAACTCTCTGCTATCCGTGAAGGTATGGCGAGCGGCGTGGTAATTGAATCGTTCCTCGACAAAGGTCGTGGTCCGGTTGCTACCGTGCTGGTACGTGAAGGTACGCTGAACAAAGGCGATATCGTGCTGTGCGGCTTCGAATACGGCCGTGTACGTGCGATGCGTGACGAATTAGGTCGTGAAGTGCTGGAAGCGGGTCCATCCATTCCAGTGGAAATCCTGGGTCTGTCCGGTGTGCCGGCCGCAGGTGATGAAGCGACTGTAGTACGTGATGAGAAGAAAGCGCGTGAAGTTGCACTGTATCGTCAGGGCAAATTCCGTGAAGTTAAGCTGGCGCGTCAGCAGAAGTCTAAGTTGGAGAACATGTTCGCCAACATGACTGAAGGCGAAGTGTCTGAGCTGAACATCGTACTGAAATCTGACGTACAGGGTTCTGTCGAAGCGATCTCTGATTCGCTGCTGAAACTCTCTACCGACGAAGTGAAAGTGCGCATCATCGGTTCAGGCGTAGGTGGTATCACCGAAACCGACGCAACCCTGGCTGCAGCATCCAACGCTATCATCCTCGGCTTCAACGTGCGTGCTGATGCATCTGCTCGCCGCGTGATTGACGCTGAAAACGTTGACCTGCGTTACTACTCCGTCATCTATAATCTGATCGACGAAGTGAAAGCAGCGATGAGCGGTATGCTGGCGCCAGAGTTCAAACAGCAGATTATCGGTCTGGCTGCGGTACGTGACGTGTTCAAATCACCGAAGTTTGGTGCCATCGCGGGCTGTATGGTCACCGAAGGTAACATCAAACGTCACAACCCAATCCGCGTACTGCGTGACAACGTGGTTATCTATGAAGGCGAGCTGGAATCTCTGCGCCGCTTCAAAGATGACGTTAACGAAGTTCGTAACGGCATGGAATGTGGTATCGGCGTGAAGAACTACAACGACGTTCGCGTTGGCGATATGATCGAAGTGTTCGAAGTGATTGAAATTAAACGCACCATCGATTGATCATCATTTGATGTGTTGCAATTTGGGAGGCCTCTGGCCTCCCGAATTATTTGGGAGAAAGAAATAATGGCAAAAGAATTTGGCCGCCCACAGCGCGTTTCTCAGGAGTTGCAGAAAGAGATTGCAATCATCCTGCAGCGCGAAATTAAAGATCCACGTCTCGGTATGATGGTGACAGTTTCGGGCGTCGAAGTGTCGCGCGATCTCGCCTATGCCAAGGTGTTTGTGACCTTTTTGAATGACAAAGATGAAGAAGCGGTACAAAACGGCCTGAAGGCGCTGAAAGAAGCCTCTGGCTATATCCGTACGCTGGTAGGCAAAGCTATGCGTTTGCGTATCGTGCCGGAGCTGACCTTCTTCTACGACAACTCGCTGATCGAAGGTATGCGCATGTCGAACCTGGTCAGCAACGTCATTAAGAGCGATGTTGAGCGCCGTGGCGATAGCCCGGCGGAAGATGACAAGGAGGACTAATGAGTCGTCCTCGTCGTCGCGGTCGCGACGTCCACGGTGTGTTTCTGCTGGATAAGCATCAAGGTGCATCTTCCAATGATGTGCTGCAGAAAGTAAAACGTCTGTTCAATGCGAACAAAGCGGGCCACACCGGCGCCCTCGATCCCCTGGCGACCGGCATGCTGCCGGTTTGCCTCGGCGAAGCCACCAAGTTTTCGCAGTATCTGCTCGATTCTGACAAGCGTTATCGCGTCATTGCTCGCCTGGGTGAACGCACCGATACGTCTGATGCCGACGGCAATATTGTTGAAACCCGTGCGGTTACTTTTGATCAGGTAGCACTGGATGCGGCGCTGGATTATTTTCGTGGCGACACCATGCAGGTGCCGACCATGTTCTCCGCGCTGAAGTATCAGGGACGCAAGCTGTACGAGTACGCACGTGAAGGCATTACTGTGCCGCGTGAAGCGCGCCCGATCAAAGTGTTTGAGCTGCAGTTTATTCGCTGGGAAGGGGATGAGCTGGAGCTGGAGATTCACGTCTCTAAAGGCACTTACATCCGTACTATCATCGATGATCTCGGTGAGCGGCTTGGCTGCGGTGCGCACGTTATCATGCTGCGTCGTCTGCAAGTGGCGCGTTATCCGATCGAAAGAATGGTGACGCTCGAGCAGCTGCAGGACGTGGCGGCTACCGTCAACATGGCGGAAACGCCGGACTACAGCGCGCTTGATGCGCTATTGCTGCCGATGGATAGCCCGGCAGAAGAGTTCCCCATTGTGAATTTGCTGCCCGCGGTGGCGGCGTATTTCAAACAGGGTATGCCGGTTCAGGTGGCGGATGCGCCGGAACAGGGATTGGTGCGCGTGACTGAAGGTGATGAGTACAAATTCATTGGTATGGCCGAAATTGCCGAGGATGGGCGCGTGGCGCCGCGTCGTCTGGTGGTAGAATTTCCTGCGTAATCAATCCTCTCGCATTTGACCTAACGGCGCATTTGCGTTGCTATCAGGCGAAGAGTAGAATGGCGCGGCTTTAAAAGCGGGCTGCTGAATTAGAGATCGGCACCCATACATTCATTATTTACTGGAGTTTATTATGTCTCTAAGCGTAGAAGCTAAAGCAGAGATCGTTGCTAAATACGGTCGTGGTACCAACGACAGCGGTTCAACTGAAGTTCAGGTTGCTCTGCTGACTGCTCAGATTAACCACCTGCAGGGTCACTTCTCTGAGCACAAGAAAGATCACCACAGCCGTCGCGGTCTGCTGCGCATGGTATCTCAGCGTCGTAAGCTGCTGGACTACCTGAAGCGTAAAGACGTTGCTCGCTACACCGGTCTGATCGAAAGCCTGGGTCTGCGTCGCTAAGTCTGAAGAATCTGATCAAGGGTGTAGCGCATGCACTATGCAAAAAAACGCATCTGACGATCAGATTTGTGCGAGTTTCGCGAAAAGGGGGCCTTTATGGCCCCTTTTTTCGAGCAATCCGCAGCAATCCGGACCAAACTCATGTATTGTTGCAGAGAGTGATCTTTGCTTGCAGAGGTTCGCGCGGCTAATGAGAGGCTTTACCGCATGGGCGGTTAAGGTTGTCATTAGTCGCGAGGATGCAACTGAAGATCGGTAATCCCCGGCGCGCCAGAATGGGCTGCGCCCCTGAATTTAAGGACTTAAATTTTGCTGAACCCGATCGTACGCAAATTCCAATATGGTCAGCATACCGTCACGCTGGAAACCGGCATGATGGCGCGCCAGGCTACCGCAGCAGTAATGGTGAGCATGGATGACACTGCTGTATTCGTTACCGTTGTTGGCCAGAAAAAAACGAAACCAGGTCAGGATTTCTTCCCGCTGACGGTTAACTATCAGGAGCGTACTTACGCTGCTGGTCGTATCCCGGGTAGCTTCTTCCGTCGTGAAGGCCGTCCAAGCGAAGGCGAAACCCTGATCTCACGCCTGATTGACCGTCCAGTTCGTCCGCTGTTCCCGGAAGGCTTCATTAACGAAGTTCAGGTTATTGCGACCGTGGTTTCTGTTAACCCACAGGTTAACCCGGACATCGTTGCAATGATCGGTGCATCTGCTGCACTGGCTCTGTCTGGCCTGCCGTTTAATGGTCCAATCGGTGCAGCGCGCGTCGGTTATATCAATGACCAGTACGTGCTGAACCCAACTGCTGATGAAATCAACGAATCACGTCTGAACCTGGTTGTTGCCGGTACCCAGAACGCGGTGCTGATGGTGGAATCAGAAGCTGACATCCTGACTGAAGAGCAGATGCTGGGCGCTGTGGTATATGGCCATGACCAGCAGCAGATCGTTATTGAAAACATCAATGCGCTGGTTGCCGAAGCCGGTAAACCACGTTGGGATTGGCAGCCACTGCCAACTAACGATGCACTGATCGCACGCGTTACTGCACTGGCAGAAGCAGGCATCAGCGATGCCTACCGCATTACTGATAAACAAGAGCGTTACACTCAGGTTGGCGCAGTGAAAGACGCAACAATCGCGGCACTGCAGGCTGAAGATGAAACGCTGGATGCTGGCGATATCGCTGACATCGTACACGACCTTGAGAAGAGCGTTGTTCGTAGCCGCATCATCCGTGGCGAACCGCGTATCGATGGCCGTGAGAAAGACATGATTCGTGGTCTGGACGTGCGCACTGGCGTACTGCCACGTACGCACGGTTCATCACTGTTTACTCGTGGTGAAACGCAGGCGCTGGTTACCGCAACGCTGGGTACCGCACGTGATGCGCAGAATCTGGATGAGTTGATGGGCGAGCGTACTGATAGCTTCCTGTTCCACTACAACTTCCCTCCATACTGCGTGGGCGAAACCGGTATGGTTGGCTCACCGAAGCGTCGTGAGATTGGTCACGGCCGTCTGGCGAAGCGTGGCGTGCTGGCAGTCATGCCTAAGCAAGCTGACTTCCCATACACCGTGCGTGTGGTTTCAGAAATCACCGAATCTAACGGTTCTTCTTCAATGGCTTCCGTGTGCGGTGCTTCTCTGGCACTGATGGACGCTGGTGTACCGATCAAAGCAGCCGTAGCCGGTATCGCGATGGGTCTGGTTAAAGAAGCCGACAACTTTGTGGTTCTGTCTGACATCCTGGGTGACGAAGATCACCTCGGCGACATGGACTTCAAAGTAGCAGGTAGCCGCGATGGTATTACTGCGCTGCAGATGGATATCAAAATCGAAGGCATCACCCGCGAAATCATGCAGGTTGCTTTGAATCAGGCTAAAGGTGCGCGTCTGCACATCCTGAGCGTGATGGAACAGGCAATCAGCACGCCGCGTCAGGAAATCTCTGAGTTCGCGCCGCGCATTTACACCATCAAAATCAGTTCAGACAAGATCAAAGATGTCATCGGTAAAGGCGGCTCGGTTATCCGTGCGCTGACCGAAGAAACCGGCACCACCATCGAAATCGAAGATGACGGCACCGTGAAGATCGCTGCAACTGATAGCCTGAAAGCTAAAGAAGCCATTCGTCGTATCGAAGAGATCACTGCTGAGATCGAAGTTGGCCGCATTTACTCAGGTAAAGTGACACGTATCGTTGATTTCGGTGCCTTCGTGGCAATCGGCGGCGGTAAAGAAGGTTTGGTTCACATCTCTCAGATCGCCGATAAGCGCGTAGAGAAAGTAACCGACTATCTGCAGATGGGCCAGGAAGTTCCAGTGAAAGTAATGGAAGTGGACCGTCAGGGCCGTGTACGCCTGAGCATCAAAGAAGCGACAGAGCAGAAACCAGCGGAAGAAGTTGCTACCGCTGCATCTGATGCATCTGACGCCGAGTAAGCGTTTACCGATTTACCTCTCCCTGCTTTGCGGGGAGAGGTGTTTAGATCATCGCGAGGGCGGGAATCCTTGTGCACAGCAGGAGGATGACAGGATGGTTGTCCCAATGTTTGTATTCGGGAGTGGGAAATGAAGCCTTTTTTGCGCTGGTGTTTTGTTGCGACAGCTATCACGCTGGCAGGATGCAGCAACTCCAATTGGCGTAAGAACGAAGTTCTGGCAGTACCTTTGCAGCCCACACTGCAGCAAGAGGTGATCCTGGCGCGCATGGAACAAATTCTTGCCAGTCGTGCCCTGACCGATGATGAACGCGCACAGCTATTATATGAGCGCGGAGTGTTGTATGATAGTTTGGGTCTGAGGGCACTAGCGCGGAACGATTTTTCGCAAGCGCTGTCTATAAGACCAGATATGCCTGAGGTATTTAACTATCTCGGTATATACTTAACGCAGGCAGGCAACTTTGATGCTGCCTATGAAGCGTTTGATTCTGTACTTGAGCTTGATCCAACTTACAACTATGCGCATTTAAACCGTGGTATCGCCCTCTATTACGGCGGTCGATACAAGTTAGCGCAAGATGATCTGCTGGCGTTTTATCAAGACGATCCTAACGATCCATTCCGCAGCCTTTGGCTCTATCTCGTTGAAAGCGATATGGATGCCGACAAGGCAAAAGTTACGCTGAGACAGCGTCATGACAAAGCGGTTCGCGATCAATGGGGATGGAATATTGTCGAGTTCTACCTTGGCGACATCAGTGAAAAAACGCTGATGGAACGTCTCAAGGCGGACGCAACGGATAACACCTCGCTCGCTGAACATCTCAGTGAAACCAACTTCTATTTAGGTAAGTATTACCTAAGTCTGGGGGAGAAGGACGACGCGAAAGCGTTGTTCAAACTGGCGGTGGCCAACAACGTAAACAACTTTGTTGAGCACCGATACGCATTGTTGGAACTGGCGCAACTCGGCCAGACACAAGACGATTTATCAGAATCTGACCAGCAATAGCTGACGAACTTTTATTGCCTGAATTCCTGTAAAGTCATCATCTTCAGAGATGAGGGCTTTTCTGTTCGTCAAAACTTCTAATTTGAGCCGGTTCACACTTTTTGATGAAAATGACTGAAAGTTTTCACGACGAGTTATGTAGACTGGCCGCCGCAATCTAAGAGGCACGTGTACTACATGACTGATATTCAAACCACTTTTGCTGACCTTGGCCTGAACGCCGACATCCTCGAATCACTGAACGGTATGGGCTACGTTAAGCCTTCTCCAATCCAGGCTGAGTGTATTCCTCACCTGCTGGCTGGCCGTGACGTGTTGGGTATGGCGCAGACCGGTAGTGGTAAAACTGCGGCTTTCTCACTGCCGCTGCTAAACAACATTGATCCTACTGTTAAAGCACCGCAAATTTTGGTGCTGGCACCGACCCGCGAATTGGCGGTACAGGTTGCTGAAGCCGTCACAGAATTCTCTAAACACATGCGTGGCATTAACGTTGTAGCCCTGTACGGCGGCCAACGTTATGACGTACAGCTGCGCGCACTGCGTCAGGGACCACAAGTTGTTGTGGGTACGCCTGGTCGTCTGCTGGATCACCTGAAGCGTGGCACGTTAGATCTGTCTAACCTGCGCGGTCTGGTGCTGGACGAAGCTGATGAAATGCTGCGTATGGGCTTCATCGAAGACGTTGAAACCATCATGGCGCAGATTCCAGACGGTCATCAGACCGCGCTGTTCTCAGCAACCATGCCAGAAGCGATTCGTCGTATTACCAAGCGCTTCATGAAAGATCCACAGGAAGTGCGCATCCAGTCAAGCTTGACTACGCGACCAGATATTTCTCAGTCTTACTGGACCGCTTACGGCCGTAAAACTGACGCGCTGGTTCGCTTCCTGGAAGCAGAAGATTTCGATGCAGCCATCATCTTCGTGCGTACCAAAAATGCCACGCTGGAAGTGGCCGAAGCGCTGGAGCGCAGCGGTTATAACAGCGCAGCACTGAACGGTGACATGAACCAGGCACTGCGTGAGCAGACGCTGGAGCGTTTGAAAGATGGTCGTCTCGACATCCTGATCGCGACCGACGTTGCAGCACGTGGTCTGGACGTTGAGCGTATCAGCCTGGTCGTAAACTTTGATATCCCAATGGATGCAGAGTCTTACGTTCACCGTATCGGTCGTACCGGCCGTGCTGGTCGTGCAGGTCGCGCGCTGCTGTTCGTTGAGAACCGCGAGCGTCGTCTGCTGCGCAACATCGAACGCACCATGAAGCTGACCATTCCAGAAGTTGAACTGCCAAACGCAGAATTGCTGGGTGAGCGTCGTCTGGCTAAATTCGCAGCTAAAGTACAGCAGCAGCTGGAAAGCAGCGATCTGGACCAGTACCGCGCACTGCTGAGCAAAATGCAGCCGGGCGAAGATCTGGATATCGAAACGCTGGCCGCAGCACTGCTGAAAATGGCTCAGGGCGAACGTCCACTGATTCTGCCACCAGAAGCACCACGTCCTGCGCGTCGTGAGTTCAGCGATCGTCCTGACCGTGGTGAGCGTCGCGATTCACGCGATTCACGTGGTCCACGCGAAAGCCGTGACAGCCGCGATGGTGATCGTCCACGTCGTGAACGTCGTGACGTTGGCGAAATGCAGCTGTACCGCATTGAAGTAGGCCGTGATGATGGTGTTGAAGTTCGTCACATCGTTGGCGCGATTGCTAACGAAGGCGACATCAGCAGCCGTTACATCGGTAACATCAAGCTGTTCGGTACTCACTCAACTATCGAGCTGCCGAAAGGCATGCCGGGCGAAGTACTGCAGCACTTCACTCGTACGCGTATTCTGAACAAGCCGATGAATATGCAGCTGATGGGTGATGCACCGGTGCACGAGCGCAGCGAACGTCGTCCATCTGCTGGCGGCGAACGTCGTGGCAATGGCGCACCGCGCGGTGAGGGTGCTCCACGTGGCGAAGGCGCTCCACGTCGCTTCTCTGAGCGTCGTGAAGGTGGCCGCGAAGGCGGACGCTTCAGCCGTGAAGGTGGTCGTGGCCCGCGTCCAGAAGGCGCAGCTGCACCACGTCGTCGTGACGCATAAGCGTTAAACGCTAAAAGTAAAAAGGGACGCTGATGCGTCCCTTTTTTTATACCTGTGGAAAGTAAAGTTTACACGCCGCCAGCAATCAGCACGCGTTCACCGCTAACATATGCCGCCTCTTCAGATGCCAGAAACAGTGCGACTTGCGCCACATCTTCCGGTAAGCCAAAGCGTCCAAGTGGGGTTGCGGCAATCAGCTGTGCCTTCAACTCCGGATGCATCTTCTTCGCCGCCAGCAAACCTTCGGTCAAAATAATGCCGGGTGCTAGCGCATTGACGCGAATATTGCGTGGCCCAAGTTCCCGTGCGAGGCCCTGCGTCAAGGTATCGATCGCGCCTTTGGTTGCCGCCCATAGCACCGAACCGGGCGTGCTGCGTTGGCTGTTTAAGGCGCTTAGATTGATGATGGAACCGCCGCGTGCGGGGAAATGTTTTGCCGCCTGCTGACACACCAGCAAGGTGCCCAGAAGATTCACATTCAGCTGCTGCTGCATTTCGCTGATGCTAAGGTCGGCAAAGTCACCGTGGTGAAAAATGCCGGCGTTATTCACCACAATATCGGGTACGCCAAACTGCTCAATGCTGCTAGCGAACAGGCGCTGCACATCGGCCTCGCGTGAGATATCAGCCTGTACGGCGATGGCGTCGCTACCCAGCGCCTGGATGTCGGTCACCACATCCGCCGCACCCACTTCGTCCTGAAGATAATTCACCACCACCCGAGCACCGGCCGCCGCGAAAGTCATGGCGATGGCGGCACCAATGCCTTTCGAAGCGCCCGTCACCAGCGCAATTTTGCCTTCAAGTGTTTTCATCGTGTCTCTCCTCCTGAGATTTCGGGGAAGATAAAGCATGCGCTGTCCATACAATCGGGTGGTAGCGCAATCCTGCAAGCTTCTTGCACGATCCTGCAAATCTGCTGCTCAAGGACTAGGCGCAACGCCAGCGACAAGCGAGAATATCAACTCAGTGATTTCTTATCGCGGAGCGCAGAACGCATGATTCATCAGGAACAATGGCAGCAGTTGGTGGCAATCATTGCCCGCCATGCGCTGCAGGATGGTCGTCACTATTGCCCGATCGATTTTCTCTCTTTCGGCCGCAGTTCTCAGCCCACCAGTTTGGCGCATGTGGCGACCTGGGCCAGCTTTGCTCTCATCGCGCAGGGGCAAAAAGCGCTGCGCATGGGCGATGAAGTGATGCATTACGGACCGGGCGATTTGCTGCTGGTGACGCTCGATATGCCGGTGCAATCCTGCGTGGTCATGGCGACGCCAGAGAAGCCAAATCTTGGCGTGGGCATCACCATCAACGAAACGCGGCTGATGCGTTATCTTGAACACTTTCCACACCATCATCTCGGCAGCACGGCGGTTAGCGAGCGCGGTATCGCCGTGCATAAAGTTGCGCCGCCGTTGGTGGATGCAGTGATGCGTTTGGTGGAGTTGCTGGATCACCCGCAGGACATTGCCGCGCTGGCACCGTTAATTGAGCAGGAGATTTTCTATCGTCTGCTGACCGGGCCAGAAGGGCCGCGTATTCTCAACATGGCGTTGACGGAGCGGCCAGGCAATAAAGTGGCGCGTGCCGCACGCTGGCTACGGGAAAACTTTCATCATCCATTGAAAATGGATCATCTGGCGAGCAGCGTGGGGATGAGTATTTCGTCGCTGCATCATCACTTTAAAGCGGTAACGGCGATGACGCCGATGCAATATCAAAAGCAGCTGCGGCTCAACGAGGCGCGGCGTTTGATGTTGATTGAGAAGCTGGATGCCGGAACGGCGGGTTATCGGGTGGGCTATCAAAGTGCTTCGCAGTTCAGTCGCGAATACAGCCGCTTTCACGGCCAGTCACCGGCGCGTGACGCGCGAACCATTGCGGTGGGTCCAGAGTGGGTAAACCCACCGCAATGAGGTTTACAGCGTGCGCGCGGCTTCCATCGCCAGTGCGAACGAGCGCAGACGCGCCTGCGAATCGTAAATCTGGCCGTTGACCATAATTTCATCCGCCTGGGTTTCTCGCATTAACGCGGCGAGGCCGCTGCGCACTTTATCGCTATCGCCGACAATCGACATGCTCAGCGCCTGCTGCACGCCATATTGCTCGGACGGTGACCACAGATTATCCATGTTCTCCACCGGCGCGGGCAGCGGACCCGGTTTGCCGCGACGCAGATTAATAAACTGCTGTTGCATCGAAGTGAACAGGAAACGCGCATCACGCTCGCTATCGGCCGCCACCACGTTGACGCACACCATCGCATACGGCTTCGCCAGACGCGCCGAAGGTTTGAATTTCTCACGATAAATATGCAGTGCCTGGAACAGCAGATCGGGCGCGAAATGCGAGGCAAACGCAAACGGCAAACCAAGCTGAGCGGCCAATTGCGCGCTATACAGGCTGGAACCGAGCAGCCACACCGGAATTTTCAATCCTAAACCTGGCACCGGTTGAACTGGCGGATGTTCACCCTCTTCGGCGTCAAACCAGCGAATCAGTTCAGAAACATCTTCCGGGAAGCTATCTGCCTGGGCGCTGGAAAGATGACGACGCAACGCCAGCATGGTGCGTTGGTCCGAACCGGGCGCGCGGCCCAGTCCCAAATCGATACGACCAGGATAAAGCGATTCGAGGGTACCAAACTGTTCGGCGATCACCAGCGGCGCGTGGTTGGGCAGCATGATGCCGCCTGAGCCGAGGCGCAGCGTTTCGGTATTGGCGGCTAAATAGCCGATCAGTACTGAGGTCGCGGCGATGGCAATCACCGTCATAATATGGTGTTCAGCCAGCCAGTAGCGGTGGAAACCCAGCGCTTCAGATTGACGGGCCAGCGCCAGCGAATTATGGAACGCATCGCGTGCGGCGGAACCTTGTGGAATAGGCGCCAGATCCAACACGGACAGGCGAACAGTTTTTTTCTCAGACATGGGCACTCCAAATAGGGATGGCGCAGGTGTTTAGTCGGACCTGCGCTTGTGAGTATTACTCATCGTTCCCCATATTAAAACTGCTAATAACCGCAGGAATATAGCCGGAATGTGCCTTTACCGCTCGCCTTCAAGCGCCATCCCGGCCAGGCGACGCCAATATCCGTTGCAGTCGCTACCGCGCGCCATCATCAGCGGGGCCTGACCGGCTTCGTTGGCGCGGAAGCGATCCACTTCGGCGAGCGTGCTTTCGCCCTGTGGCGACAGACGCACAATGTCGATCCAGTTATGCATGCCGCTCAAATCATTGCCGAGGTTGTAGCAATAGCCGCTCATGGTCTGAATACCATTGAGGACAAACACCTGCTGGCCTTCCTGTGAAAGCACGCGGCGGCCAGTGGGATAATTGATGCAGCAGGTTTGGCAATCATCTTTGCCACGATTCTCAGCGCGTGCGGTGAAGCAGCGCGCTGACAATGCCAGCGGCAGATGGCCATAACCGAGCACTTCCACCTCAAATTGCTCGCGCACGCCTGCCGCATCGCACTGCTGCAGCAGCTGAATCAGCCAGTCGCGGGACATCTCCACCGGAATGCACCAGCGCGTCATGCCTTCTTGCAGCAACAGTTGCAGCGTCTGCGCGTTATACACGTTGAGCGTTGGTCCGGCGACAAACGGCAATTTGCGCTCTGCCGCCATGTTCACGGTGCCGATGTCATTGGCTTCAAGCAGGAACTCACCGTTCTCGACATAGCGTCGCAGCTCCTTAACTTCCGAGGGCGACTGAAGCAGTGCCAGCGTACTCAGTACCACTTGCTTGCCCTGCAGCGCCAGCATGCGCGCAATCTCCATCCATTGATTGAACGACGTCGCGCGTCTCTTGCTGCACACCGCTTCGCCGAGATAGATGATTTCGGCACTGCTCTCGGCGGCGCGTTGATAAAAGGTTTCCAGCGTTGCAGTTGGCCAGTACCACAGCACTGGCCCGATGGCGTATTTCATGCGATCTCCTTATTGCCAGTCGCGGTGATAAGCACCGAGCGTGGTTTGGCTGCCTTCTGATAACTCGCCCAGCGCCTGCATCCAGGGTTCCTGCACGACATACTGCTCAGGCGATGCCATACAGCGATCGATGGCCTGACGCCACACTTTTGCTACCTGCGCCACATACGCCGGGCTGCGCTGACGTCCTTCAATTTTCACCGAGGCAATATTGGCGCGCAGCAGTTCAGGCAGCAGCGACAAGGTGTTCAGACTGGTGGGTTCTTCCAGCACGTGATAGAGCTGGTTATCCACTTCATAACGCCCTTTACACAACGTGGGATAGCCCGCGCTCTCGTCGGGTGCGTAGCGATCAATCAGCACTTCATTCAGCCGTGATTCCATGCCTTTTGGCGTCTGTTGCCAGCGGACAAATTTCGCCGGCGAGCAGGCACCAGCGCTGTTAGGCGATTCGCCGGTCAGCCAGGATGAGAGATAGCAGCGGCCTTCGGCCATAATGCACAGGCTTCCGAAGGCGAACACTTCGAGCGGCACCGGCGTTTCACGCGCCAGCTGTTTGACCTGATGCATCGACAGCACGCGCGGCAGTACAACGCGGCTAAGTTGAAAGTGACGATGATAAAAATGAATGGCCTGCAGATTGGTGGCGGAGGCTTGTACCGAAAGATGACGCTCTACCTGCGGATAGCGTTTTGCCGCGTACTCCAGCGTGGCAATATCCGCCAGAATCAGCGCATCCGCACCGTTCTGAGCGGCAACATCAATCGCGCTTTGCCAGCGATTCATCCCATCAGGATGGGCGAAGGTGTTGATGGCCACATGCAGTTTGCGGCGATGCTGATGCAAATAGCGCGCGGCTTCAGCCAGTTTCTTATCGGTAAAATTGAGGCCAGCAAAGTGGCGGGCATTGGTATCGTCTTTCAGGCCGACATACACCGCGTCAGCACCATGCTCCACCGCCGATTTCAGCGCAGGCAAATTCCCCGCCGGACACAGCAGTTCCATACATTTTCCTCCCCGGATTCTGAAGCCGAAGAGTGTAAATAACTGACCGGACAGCAATGTTGATTTAAGGCAGTGAAAGCGGCATTGATGATCGGGAGTGAAGTTTTTTCGTCCAGCCAGGCGGCGATTTCCTTGATCTCAGTGGAGGCGACGCCGGTCAGATGTGGCAAAATAGATGAAATTTTCTGAAGGGAATGTCGATGATGTTTGCGCGCTTACGCGGTCTGATTGTGGAAAAAGGCCCAGAATTCCTTGCTTTACCCGTTTCCATTACCCCTTTCCCGCTAAAAAAAGCTATTCTGCAACAACTCCTAAACTGGCAATTTCGTCATGCTTTGTCTGAAGGTGAGTTAGACTTTCTGGAAGGGCGTTATCTGGGGATCGAGGTTGCCGATGTGAATCTGCGCTGGATCACCACCCTGCAAGCAGGGCGCCTGACCGTTTCGCGCGACACCGAGGCTGATGTCTGGTTTCGTGGTGAAGCCAACGATCTGTTGCTGGTGGCAGCACGCAAAGCGGATCCCGATATGTTGTTCTTTCAACGCCGTCTGGTGATTGAAGGTGACACGGAGCTGGGACTTGAGGTGAAAAACCTAATGGATGCCATTGAACTGGATGCCATGCCCACGCCATTACGCACGGGATTGCAGCAGCTCGCTGCTTTTATTGAGGCAGGAATGAAACAGGACGCGAAGGCCGCTGAGGCGCGCGCGGGGATCTCATGTTGATTCGTACTGAAATTGGCGTTGATGCAGCAGGCATCGATAGCCTGTTAAAGCGCAGTTTTGCTACCGCTGCCGAAGCGGAACTGATACAGCAACTGCGCGAAGATGGCTTGCTGACTCTTGGTGTCGTTGCCACGGATGATGAAGGTCAGGTGCTGGGTTATGCCGCTTTCAGTCCGGTGACCCTGCAAGGAGAAGACCGCAACTGGGTAGCGTTGGCGCCGCTCGCCGTGGATGAATCGGTGCGCAAACAGGGCCTTGCTAAACAGCTGGTGTATGAAGGATTGGATTCACTTAATGAGTTCAGCTACAGCGCCGTGGTGGTGCTGGGCGATCCTGAGTTTTACAATCCACTCGGCTTTGAACCGGCGGCACGACATGGTTTGCACTGTCGTTGGTTAGGCAGCGAAGCGGCCTTCCAGGTGTACAAACTGGCAGACGATGCGTTTGTCGGTGCAGAAGGGCTGATCGAATTCGCCGAACCGTTTAATCGTTTCGACTAAACCAGGCTACTAAGCAGGGCGGCTGCTGCGCAACCAGCAGCAGCTTTTGCGCGCGGCTCAGCTGCTTCACCTGATACTCGAGGCGTGACGCCGCAGCGCGATCGCCGGCATCGCAATGAAACACCAGCGTTAAGGGTCCTTTGCCACGCAGCGAACGCGCGCCGCGTCCCAGCTGATGCTGTTGCAGGCGACGGTTAACATCGGTGGTGATGCCGGTATACAGCATGCCTGCGGCGGTTTGTAGCAGATAGAGCTGCCAGCCTTGTTCCATCATACTCATCTCGAAAATTAGCTGGCAGGCAGTGTAGCGCGCTTCAGGCCGCATCGCTATTCGCCGCACGGAGTCCGATTTTGTCCGACCATGCTCATCTGATTCGCTACTTAAAAAAACAGCATGTGCTGTCGTTATCTGCCAGCCACGGCGACGATCTGTGGTGCGCCAACTGCTTCTATGTGTTTGATGCAGCGAACATGGCGTTCTGGCTGATGACTGAGCCTGACACGCGCCATGGCACATTAATCCAGGCAAATCCTCGCGTGGCGGGCACGGTAAATGGCCAGCCGAAAAGCGTGTTGTTGATCAAAGGCGTGCAGTATCGCGGCGTAATTCAGCTGTTAAATGGAGAGCGGGAAGCGATGGCGCGTCACGCCTATCAGAAGCGTTTTCCGGTGGCGAAGAAAGTCACTGCGCCGCTGTGGGAAATCATGCTCGAAGAAGTGAAGATGACCGACAATGCGCTGGGCTTTGGCAAGAAGATTGTCTGGAGCCGGCCGTAGGGTCGCCATTTAAGG